>NZ_JNWJ01000046.1:0-69148 GCF_000716805.1 Streptomyces yerevanensis
GATGGAGTCCTTGCCGCCGGAGAACAGGATCACCGGCCGCTCGAACTCGCCCGCCACCTCACGGAAGATGTGCACACCCTCCGACTCCAAAGCGTCCAGATGGGACAGGGTGTACGTACGCTCGGCGCTCACGGAGGTCACACAAGCCCCCTCTCCGCCAGCACCGCGTACACCGCGTTCGCCGACTCCTCGGGCGTCTCCCCCTGGGTCTTCAGCGCGATGGCCGGGTCCAGCGGCGGCTCGTACGGGTCGTCGACGCCGGTGAGGCCGGTCAGCTGACCCGCGGCCTGACGGGCGTACAGGCCCTTGACGTCGCGCTCGGCGCACACCTCGACCGGAGTGGCGACATGCACCTCGATGTACGGCGTCCCGCTCGCCTCGTGGCGTTTGCGCACGGCCTCGCGGCTGTCGGCGTACGGCGCGATGACCGGCACCACCGCCAACACGCCGTTGCGGGCGAGGACTTCGGCGACCAGGCCGATGCGCTGCACGTTGGTGTTGCGGTCCTCGCGGGAGAAGCCGAGGCCCGCGGAGAGGAAGCGGCGGATCTCGTCACCGTCGAGCACCTCCACGCGGTGGTTCTCGGACCGCAGCCGGCCGGCGAGAATGCGGCCGATCGTGGTCTTGCCCGCGCTCGGCAGCCCGGTGAGCCAGATCGTGGCTCCCTGAGCCCTTGCCGTGTGGGTCATACGTGCTGTCCTTTCGCGGCGCCGGCGGTGCCGAGCCGTTGTTCGTGGAGTTCGGTGAACAGGGCTTCCCAGCGCGGGTGTACGGCGTCCGGGCCGTACGAGGCGGCCGTCAGCACGGCCGCGACGCCCATCTCCGAACGCAGCGACTCGTCGGCCATCAGCTTGCCCATGGACTGGGCGAGCGCGTCCGGGTCCTCCGGCGGAACCAGCAGCCCGTCCACTCCGTGCGTGAGCACATCGGAGGGCCCGGTCGGGCAGTCGAAGCTCACCACGGGCAGCGCGTGGCTCATCGCCTCGATCATCACCATGGGCAGGCCCTCGAAGCGTGAACTGAGCACGTAGAACGATGCCTTGGCGAGTTCGTCGTCCAGCCGGTCGGTGTGGCCCATCAGGAACACATGGTTGTAGAGGTGGTGCTCCTCTATGAGGGCCCGCAGCTCGGCCTTCTTCTCGCCGCTGCCGTAGATTCTCAACTGCCATTCGGGGTACGTCTCGACGAGCTTCGACCATGCCTCGATGAGCATGTCGAAGCCCTTCTGCGGGAAGAGCCGCCCGGCCGCCACGGCGATCTTCGCGTGATGGTCGGAGGAGACCTGGTCGAGCGAGTGCACGGCGTTGGGGATGCGTACGACCCTGGTGCCGGGCAGCAGTTGCTCGTACTCCTGGCGGTCCCGTTCGGTCAGGACGGCGACAGCGTCGAAGCGCTGATAGGTCTCCCGGATGCGCTGTTGCACATCACGCTTGTGCGTGCCGTGGTTCATGTGCTCCTGCGCGACACGGACCACGCCGCCCGTCGCGTGCTCGGCGGCCAGGAAGTTGAGCGCGGGCCGCGTGGTCACCAGGACGCCGTCCCGCAGCGTGGACAGATACGCGATGAGCTGCTCCTCGACATACCGGTTGAAGTACCGGTAGCCGAACTCGCCCGCGGGTATGTGCTTCCCCGGCTGCTCGAGCAGCCTGCCCCGGCGCCAGTCGTGCCAGCGGCCCGCGACACCGGACGGCGGGGTGTACTCGCCCTCGCGCAGGTCGACGACCGTGGAGACCGTCACCCGCGGATCGAGCGGGAACTGGACGTCCTCGCGGCGGCGCAGCGCACTCACCAGTTCGACGTCCCAGCCCGCCCGCACAAGGGAGTTGGCCTGGTTCATCACGGTGCGGATCGTGCCGCCGCGCCCGTACGCGTGCAAGAGCAGATAGCGGACCTTGGGACGCTTCGGGGCCTCATGCGCCGTAAGCCGAGGCGCCTGATTCCGGGCTGTCATATCGCCTCTTCCGCACGGCTTTCCGGGCGGCATTCCAGCGACAGGTTGTCCTTGACCGTGTAGTACGGACGGACACTGAGGCCGCCGGTCCGCTGCTCCGGGAACACCATGATCTTCTTCTTGCCGCGGATGTCGTCGAGCTGCCGCCCGACGCGCAACTCCGCCTCGCCGTCGGTGAGATGGATGTCCCACTCCTCAACCCCGGCGGCGCCGCCTGCGTCGCGGCCTGCGTCACGGCCGGCGAGGTCGGCGATGGGCAGCTCGCTCTCGAAGCGGTCGCCCTTCACGCGTGCGTCGTAGCGCAGCCGTCGGTCGGTCCCGCGCAGGACGAGCAGCAGCCGCCAGCCGTCGGCGCTCTCGGCGGCCCGGCCGTGGATGCGGCCCACGAGGCGGATACGTCCGTCGCGCGGCCAGACCTCCTCTACCTCGGCGTGCGGTCTCATGACACATAACCCCAGGCCGTACACATGGGGCGCAGCAGCTCGGGGATCTCGTCGTCCTTCGGCAGCGCACGTCCGGCCTGCACCTGACCGGACTTGATCTTGTCGCGCCAGTCGCCGAGCCCCTTGACCACCTGCGTGTCGTCCTTCTTGCCGTAGTCGAGCATCGACGGCTCGAACTCGATCTCGAGGAACTCGCACAGGCTCCGCATCTCCTTCTCCGGGGCGGCGGTGATGTCCTCGTAGCGCACGGTGTGGCCGCCGTCGATGCCGTTGCGTGCCTTCTCGACAGCCTTCATGTAGCGCAGCGCGTCGGCCGCCGCCTCGTCGTAGGTGCGCTTTTCGGGGTCGCCCTCGTGCCAGGACCGGGCGATGGACACCGGGTGGCGGAGCAGGAAGACGAAGCGGGCGTCGGGCCAGCAGTCCTGGATGCGCTGGTACACGAACGCGTTGCTCGGCGTCTTCTCGACCAGGAAGTCCTTGCCGGATTTGACCAGTTCACGGTGGAGCACCCGGTCCCACAGCAGATGCTCCAGGTCACCGCGCTCCAGGTCGAGGGCGCTCATGGCGCGCTGCGAGAGCTTGCTGCCGTAGTCGACCTCGAGGCGGCGGATGTGCGTCTCGTGCGGGGAGTGCAGCCGAGAGTGCGCGTTCAGGAGCATCCGCAGGAGGGTCGAGCCGGAGCGCACGGGCGACATGATGAAGACGGGCTGCCGCAGCAGTCGATCCGTCGTCAGGTCCTCGGCCGGGGGGCGGCGGTACACCGGCGTGGGCCGCTTGGCGGATTTCGCCGGCGCGGCCTTCGGCTGCTTGGGCACGACGGGGGCGGCGGGAGCCCTGTGCACCTGAAGGCCGGTGGTGGCGGTGAGCGCCCGGTTGAGATTGCGCATCAGACTCATGCGTCGCAAGCCTAGGTAAGGATTATGAGAAGAGGCTAGGAGCGGACTGGGCGTTGCCCAAGCTGAGCAAAATGTGACACAACTCACTCCACTCTAGGTTTCGTTCAGATTTCTGACTCCCTGTCGGAGATTTCGGATACCTCTGCCGGTGCTCCCGCAAAGACGGCTCCCGCGTCCCGCAACCGCTCGTGCAGCGCCCGGAAGACCGCCACCGAGCGGGCCCCCGGCCAGTCCGGCGGCAGCAGCGCGGGCGGCAGTCCGGGGTCGGCGTACGGGAGGTGGCGCCAGGAGTCCAGGGCGAGCAGATAGTCCCGGTACGCCGCCTCCGGCGGGGTGTCCGGCCGCGCCTCCCAGTCGTGCAGCACGCGCGCGTGGCGGTCCAGAAACTCCTCGTGCTGTTTGGCGATCGCGGCCAGGTCCCACCAGCGCGCGACCGCCTCGGCCGTCGCCGTGAAGCCCAGGTGCGCACCGCGGAACAGCTCCACATATCCGTCGAGACGCAGCCGTTCCAACGTGTGGCGGGTCTCTTCGTAGAGGCGGGCCGGCGCGAGCCACACCCCGGGGGCGGCCGTTCCGAAGCCGAGACCCACGAGCCGGGAGCGCAGCACATGCCGCTTCTGCCGCTCGGACTCCGGTACGGAGAACACCGCGAGCACCCAGCCGTCGTCCTCAGGGGGCGCCGCCGCGTAGACCCGCCGATCGCCGTCGTCGAGCAACTGCCGTGCGTCCGGCGACAGTTCGTACCCGGCCGCACCCGTCGCCGTACGCGCCGACAGGAGCAGCCCGCGGCGTTTGAGCCGGGACACGGACGACCGTACGGAGGGCGCGTCCACGCCGACCGCGGCCAGCAGCCGGATCAGCTCGGCGACCGGTACGGGACCGGGGGCGAAGCGGCCGTACGCGCCGTAGAAGGTGACGATGAGGGACCGGGGGGCGTGCTGCTCGGACACGTTGATCATTCTAGGTCGTCGGCGTCATGCGAGATCACCTTGCGTGGACTGGAGATCGCTTTCCGTACCCGCGGAACCGGCTTGCGTATGGCCCGGGTTGACGCCCGTACGCAATCGGTAGCGCTGAAGCTTCCCCGTCGCCGTACGCGGCAGCGCGTCCAGGAAGACGATCTCGCGCGGGCATTTGTACGGCGCCAGCTCGGACTTGACGAAGGCGCGCAGCGCCTCGGGGTACCGGCGCGCGCCGGCCCGCAGCACCGCGTACGCCACCACGACCTGGCCGCGTGTCTCGTCGGGCAGTCCGACGACCGCTGTCTCCACCACGTCCGGGTGACGCAGGAGCGCGTCCTCGACCTCCGGGCCCGCGATGTTGTACCCGGCGGAAATGATCATGTCGTCCGCGCGCGCGACATAGCGGAAGTAGCCGTCGGCCTCCCGGACATACGTGTCGCCGGTGATGTTCCAGCCGTCGCGTACGTACTCCGACTGCCGCGGGTCGGCGAGATAGCGGCAGCCGACCGGTCCGCGCACGGCGAGCAGTCCGGGCTCGCCGTCGGGCACGGGCTCGCCGTTCTCGTCCTGCACGCGCGCGTGCCACCCCGGTACGGGAACTCCCGTCGTCCCCGGGCGTATGCGCTCGTCGGCCGCGGAGATGAAGATGTGCAGCAGCTCGGTGGCGCCTATGCCGTTGATGGTGCGCAGGCCGGTGCGCTCGTGCCAGGCCTGCCAGGTGGCGGCGGGCAGGTTCTCGCCCGCGGACACGCAGCGCCTGAGCGAGGAGATGTCGTACGAGTCCAGCTCCTCCAGCATCGCGCGGTACGCGGTCGGCGCGGTGAACAGCACGGACACGCGGTGTTCGGCGATCGCGGGCAACAGCTGCTTGGGGCTCGCCTGTTCGAGCAGCAGGGCGCTGGCGCCCGCGCGCATCGGGAAGATCACCAGGCCGCCGAGTCCGAAGGTGAAGCCGAGCGGGGGGCTGCCGGCGAAGACGTCGTCGGCGTGCGGTCGCAGGACGTGCTTCGAGAAGGTGTCCGCTATCGCCAGGACGTCGCGGTGGAAGTGCATACAGCCCTTGGGGCGGCCGGTGGTGCCGGACGTGAACGCGATGAGGGCGACGTCGTCGGCGGCGGTGGCCACGGCGGGGTACGGCTCATCCGGGGTTCCGGGGTTCGCCCGGCGGCTTATTCGGTTCAGGAGGTCGTCGGGGGCGTCGCCGCCGTACGTCGTGATCCGCAGCCCGGGGATCTCCGCCTTCGCGAGGTCGTCCACGGACCGGATGTCGCACAGCGCGTGCCCGACCCGCGCGATCTCGCACATGGTGGCCAGCTCGTGGGGGCGCTGCTGGGCGAGCACGGTGACGGCGACCGCGCCCGCCTTCAGGACGGCCAGCCAGCACGCGGCCAGCCAGGGTGTGGTGGGCCCGCGCAGCAGGACGCGGTTGCCGGGCACCACGCCGAGGTCACCGGTCAGCACGTGCGCGATCCGGTCGACACGGGTGCGGAGATCGCCGTACGTCCATGGGGCGCCGGACGGCGTACGGAAGACGGGGCGGTCCGGGTCGGCGCGGTCGAGGAGCTCGGCGGCGCAGTTCAGCCGTTCGGGGTAGTGGAGCTCGGGGAGGTCGAAGCGGAGCTCGGGCCACTGGCCGGGGGGTGGCAGGTGATCGCGGGTGAAGGTGTCCACGTGGGCCGAGGTCGTCGGCCGCCCGGTGTCGATGGCTTCCCTGGAGTGCGTGGGTTCCATGGCGGTTCGCCCCCTGTGTCGTGGTGGGCTCGCGCATCGAGCGTATCGTGTTGATGACGACAGTCAACGGCCCGCGATAGCCTTGTGGTATGGCCCGACAGGGGAGAGGGGACCGGTAGTGACCGCATTCTCGCTCGATCCGGAACAGACCGCCTGGTGCACGAAGCTACGAGCCGTTGCCGCCGACGTCCTGCGCCCCCTGGCCGAGAAGGGTGAACCGGGCCATGTCAACCGCCCGCTCCTCGCGGAACTGGCCCAACTCGGCCTTCTGAAGCGCCTGTTCACCTCCGGCGCCCTCGACCTGTGCCTGATGCGTGAGTCCCTCGCGTACACCTGCACGGAAGCGGAAACGGCCCTGGCGCTCCAGGGCCTGGGCGCACACCCGGTCCACGCGTACGGAACCCCGGCCCAGCGCGACCGCTGGCTGCCACGCGTCAGCGAGGGCACGGCCGTGGCGGCCTTCGCCCTGAGCGAGCCGGGCGCGGGCTCGGACGCGGCGGCGCTGAGCCTCCGGGCGGAACGGGACACCTCGCCGCAGGCCGAGGCCGACGGCCCGGCCCGCTGGCGCCTCACCGGTGAGAAGTGCTGGATCTCCAACGCGCCCGAAGCCGACTTCTACACCGTCTTCGCCCGCACCACGCCCGATGCCGGCGCCCGCGGGGTGACCGCCTTCCTCGTCCCCGCCGACCGCCCCGGACTCACCGGCACCCCCCTCGACATGCTCTCCCCGCACCCCATCGGCACCCTCACCTTCGACGCCGTACCGGTGAACGCGGGCGACATCCTCGGCGAACCCGACCGCGGCTTCCGCGTCGCGATGAACACCCTCAACCTGTTCCGCCCGAGCGTCGGCGCCTTCGCGGTCGGCATGGCACAGGCCGCGCTGGACGCCACCCTCAAGCACACCGCGGGACGCGACGCGTTCGGCGGCAAACTGAGCGACCTGCAGACCGTGGCCCACCAGGTCGCCGAGATGGCCCAGCGGACGGAGGCGGCTCGCCTGATGGTCTACGCGGCGGCAGCGGCGTACGACGAAGGCGCCCCCGACGTCCCGAAACGCGCCGCGATGGCGAAGCTGCTCGCCACCGAGACCGCGCAGTACGTGGTCGACGCCGCCGTCCAACTGCACGGCGCCCGCGCCCTGCGCCGCGGCCACCTCCTCGAACACCTCTACCGCGAGGTACGCGCCCCACGGATCTACGAGGGCGCGAGCGAGGTCCAACGGGCGGTCATCGCAAAGGAGTTGTACCGGGAGTTGGGCGGCAGGGAGCCTGTCGGCGGGGAGTTGGGCGGCAAGGGGCTGCACGGCAGAGGGCCGTACGCGGAGGGGGACCGCTCATGACCACCGAGCGCGTCAACCCACCCGAACTCTCCCCGCCCACCGGCTTCTCCCACGCCGTCACCACCACCGGCTCCCGCGTCGTCTACCTCGCCGGCCAGACCGCCCTCGACGCCGAGGGCAAGGTCGTCGGAGCCACGCTCCCCGACCAGTTCGAACGCGCCCTCACGAACCTCCTCACCGCCCTGCATGCCGCCGGAGGCACCCCCACCGACCTCGCCCGCGTCACCGTCTACACCACGGACGTGGCCGACTACCGCACCCACGCCCCCGAACTCGGCCGCATCTGGCGCAAGCTGGCAGGCCCCGAATACCCGGCCATGGCCGTCCTCGGAGTCGTACGCCTCTGGGACACCCAGGCCCTGGTGGAACTGGACGGGGTCGCGGTGCTCCCGTAAGCCACGGTGCGGTACCGCGCTCCTAAGGAGGCCGCAGGCCTCTTAGGGGCGCGGGGAACTGCGCGACCAGCCACGACGGACCCGCGGTGTGGAGCCGAACCGCACAGATTCCGCACCCAGCGGAGCGCTCACGCCGCGATGCTCAGCTGCTCGGCCGGTGCACGGTGGGGAGCGATGACCCGGCCGTCAGGAAGGAGGGCGCCGGTGTCGTCGAAGGTGATGGCACCGTCGCAGAGGAGGTACCAGCCCTGCTCGGGGTGGGCGGCGACGATGTGTGCTGTGTCGCTGTCGGAGCGGCCGGAGCGGTCGGACGACGGGCAGGAATTCCGGTGAGTACACATGGCGTACCTCCACGTGCGACGGGTTCGGGCGACGTGGTCGCCGCCTCGTACCTAGACCATGCCCCCGGCTGTGAACTCAGCGGAACCGCTGCCCATGAAGCGTGACAACACGCGGACAAGACACGGACACGCCTCGGACGTCCCCAGGACGGACGGTACGGACTCGCCACCAAAGAGTGACGTTCACGGCCATGGCGATGAGCGCCGGGTACTTCTGGGAATCCCAACCAAGGAGGTAATCCGATGTTCCTACGAAAGGCCGTCGGCGTGGCCGCCGGAGCGGCGCTGCTGATGCTCGCCGCCTCGTCCGCCACCGCTCTCGACGAACCGGCCGATCCCGATCCCGCCGACTCCGCCACCGTCGCCGCCGACATGGTGACCATCGACGAGACCGGCCAGATCGCGTCGGACGGCACCGTCACCCTCTCCGGCACCTACCGCTGTCGGCACAGCTCGGGCCCGGTGTACGTGAGCTCGTCGCTGGTCGTCGAGGACAGAACCTACGAGCTGTACGGCATCGGCGGCACCCGCGCGATCTGCGACGGAACCGAGCGCACCTGGTCGAACACCGGACGGACGCAGGGCCGCTTCCAGCCCGGCCCGGCCCATGTCGAAGCCACACTGCTGGAACTCTACAGCGACGACGGACCTTTCGGCCTCCCCATCCCCCGGCCGAACGTACGCGCGACCGACGAACAGGGAATCGAGCTCAGTGAAAGCTGACGCCCCGCACAGGACCTGACGTCCACCGGACGTCGTCCACCGAACGTCCGGCCCGGAGGCACCCCCTGCCTCCGGGCCCCGGGAAGGAGCGCGGGATGTTGTCGGTCGTGGTGCCCTGCTTCAACGAGGAGCAGGTGCTCGAGGCGTTCAACGACGAACTCCACGCGCGGCTCGACGAACTGAGGGAGCCGTACGAGGTGGTGTTCGTCGACGACGGGTCCACCGACGGCACGCTGTCCCTGCTGCGCGCGTTCGCCTTCCGTGACCCTCGCGTCCGCTACCTGGCCCTGTCGCGGAACTTCGGCAAAGAAGCCGGTCTGCTCGCCGGTCTGCGCGAGGCCGCCGGGGACCACATCGCCATCATGGACGCCGACCTCCAGCACCCGCCCGCCCTGCTCGGCAAGATGCTCGACCTGCGGCGCGAAGGCTTCGACCAGGTCGTCGCCCGCCGCTCCCGCGACCACGACGGCCCGCTGCGGACCCTGCTGAGCCGCGGCTACTACCGGTTCCTCAACCACTGGGCGGACGTCGAACTGGTCGACGGCGCCGGGGACTTCCGCCTGCTCTCGCGCCGCGCCGTGGACGCCCTGTTGGAGCTGGGCGAGCGCAACCGCTTCTCCAAGGGCCTGTTCTCGTGGATCGGCTTCAGCACCGTCTTCTTCGACTACCAGGACACCCCACGCGCCGGAGGCGACAGCAAGTGGAGCTATCCCAAGCTCCTCAACTACGCGGTGGACGGCCTCGTCTCCTTCAACAGCCGCCCCCTGCGACTGGCCATCCACCTCGGGCTCCTGCTCTCCGCCCTGGCCCTCGGCTACGCCGCCTGGACGGTCGGCGCCGTGCTCCTCGGCGGCGTCACCGCACCCGGGTACGTCACCCTGCTCGTCGCGGTCACCGGCTTCGGCGGTATGCAGATGGTGCTGCTCGGCCTCATCGGCGAGTACATCGGCCGGGTCTACCACGAGTGCAAGCAGCGCCCGCACTACCTGGTGAGCGAGCGCCCGCCCGCGGACGTCACCCGTCCGCCCGCTCTGCGGACCCGCTCCTCGTGAAGGGACAGCTCCTGCGGTTCGCACTGGTCGGGGCCGTCAACACCGGGACGTACTACGCCCTTTACCGGCTGCTGTGCCTGTGGACGCCGTATCTGGTCGGGCATGTCCTGGCGACCCTGCTGAGCATGATCGGCTCCTTCTTCATGAACGTCCGCTTCACCTACCGCACCAACCCGAGCTGGCAGAAGTTCGTGCTGTTCCCGCTGACGAACGCCGCGAACCTCCTGCTCACCACGGCCGGGGTCTACGGGCTGGTCTCCGGCCTCGGCATGGACGCACGGATCGCCCCGCTGATCGCCGCCGTCGGAGCGATCCCCATCACCTTCCTGATCGCTCGCCGCATCCTGGTGCCGGCATGAAGACCCGCCTCGCCGGACCCGGCCTGGCCGCAGCCCTCGCCATGGCCGCCTTCGTCATCTCGGGCACGGTGCGCGGCACGTACCCCTTCGGGAACCGTTCGCGTGCCGTCAACGACCTCGGCAACCAGTTCGTGCCCTTCCACGCCCACCTGTGGGACCTGCTGCACGGCACCTCGTCCGGCGACCTCTTCTTCAACTGGAACAGCGCCTTCGGAGTGCCGTACTGGGCGGACTTCGTCAGCTTCCTCGGCAACCCCTTCTCGCTGCTCGTCGCGGCCTTCCCGCGGCGCCAGGTCGACCTGGGCGTCTACGTGGGGGAGTGCCTGAGCATCGGGCTCGGCGCGGCCGTCATGACGCTGTGGCTGCGACGGCTGCGGCCCGGCTCCTGGTGGCAGGCGGGCCTGCTCGGTGCCGCGTACGCACTGTCGGGCTGGACGCTCAACGACGGCGTGTTCGACCCGATGTGGCTGTGGGGACTGACGGCGTTCCCGCTGATGCTGCTGGCGCTCGACCGCTGTACGCGCGAGCGCGGCTGGCTGTGGGCCGCGCCCATGGTGGGCCTGGCCTGGGCCGGCAACTTCTACACCGCGTTGATGGCCGCCGTCGGGACCATCGTCGTCGGTGCCGTGCTGCTGGCCACCCGCGAGTGGAGCCGGACAGGGCTGCTGCGGTTCCTCGGCCGCATCGCCCTCACCTTCGCGCTCGGTACGGCGCTCGCCGCGCCCGTGATCTGGCCCTCGTACCTGGCCGCCGCGGGTGCCCAGCCGATTCCCGCGCTGCCCTACAGCCGTCCGCCCGCGTTGGAGTATCTGCTTCAACTGCTGCCCGCGCAGCGGGGGTTCGGCAGCCTGCCCCGGTTCTTCGTGGGCATGCTCGCGCTGCTGCTTGTGCTCGCCTTCCCGATCAGCAGGCACATCCCCGTGCGTACGCGGGTGGCGTGGTGTGCGGCGCTGGCCGTCGTCGTCGCCTCCTTCTGCTCGCTGCCCACGGTCAGGCTCTGGTACGGCCTCTCCCTGCCCAACGGCAGTCCGTACCGTGCGTCGTTCGTGCTCGCCGGTCTGCTGGTCTCGGTCGCGTGGCTCTGCCTCGCTCACCGGCCACGGCCCGGGCCGCTGCTCGCCGCCGGTGCGGTCACCTGCGTCCTCGCCGCCGTGTCCGTACGCAACGAGAACGGCGTGAGTCATCTGACCTGGCTCGTGGTCCTCGGCTCGGGAGGGCTCACCCTGGCGCTTCTTCTGCTGCTCGCCGGGAAGCGCGGCGCCCGGCTGATCGGCGCCGCACTCGCCGTGCTCGTGCTCGCCGAGTCCGCGGCCAGCGGTGTCGCCGTCGACCAACAGCGCCACAAGCTGGCCTTCTACACCCCCAAGCCCACCTGGGGCGCTCGGCACGACGCGGTACGCGAAGCCGTCACCCGGGTCGCCGACTGGCCCGCTCACCGCACCGACACCGGCCCGCCCGAGATCGTCAACAACGACCCGCAGCTCCTGGGCAGCGAGGGCCCGGCCTACTACAGCAGCTACGTGCCGAAGCAGACCGCCCGACTGCTGCGGCGCCTCGGCTACTCCTGGACGATGTACGGCCGCCATCTGATCCCCCAGGACAGCCCGGTCGCCGACGCGGTCTTCTCCGTCGGCGCCCGCATCCGGCACACCGACGCCCCGGGACGCGTACGCGTCGAACGCTTCCCCGCGCCGCCGCTGGTGACCGTCCACCCACGCGCCGCACCTCAACTGCCGCCCGGTTCCTCGTCGTTCGCCCACCAACAGGCGGCACTGGGGCACCAGGTGTACGAGCTGCCGCGGATCTCCTTCACCGGTGCGCACGGTCCGGAGCCGCGGCGTGCGTCAGGCCCGTACCGGCTGACCGTCGCGGGCGCCCCGTACCGGATCACCGCCCGATGCCGCCCCGGCAGCCGCCTGTACGTCGACGGCTCCTGGACCGACGCGATGCTCGCGGGCTCCGGCGGGAGATCCGTACGCCTGTGGGGCGAGCGCCCCGAGAAGGCGGTGGCCACCAAGCCGCTCGGCACCGTCCCGGCGGACGGCCGCGTCACGGTCACCATCGCCACGGTCTTCCAGGACACCGAACTGCCGCGCTCACCCCTGGCCTGCCTGGACCCCGCCGAACTCAGGCGGGCGATCACGGACCTACGAGCCCGGGGCGCCACCCACGTCACGGCGGGCGGCCACAGCGTACGCGCCACACTCCCGCCCGGTTCCAAGGGCACGGCCGTCATCGCCACCGCCCGCACACTGGGCTGGCGCTGCGCGGTCGACGGCGGCCCGATGCGCGCCCCGCAGAGCCGCCTGGGCCTGATCGCGGTCCCGTTGCCGGACGCCTCCGAGCACCAACTCCACTGCTCCTTCCGCCCACCCGGCCTGCGCGCGGCATCGGCGGTGAGCGCGGGGGCGGTCGTGCTGCTGCTGTGCGTGGCCGCGTTTCTTCGAAGGGCGCGGCGGCTCGGCGCAGTCCTCCGGCGGTGACAAGCTCAGGTGTCGATCAGAGGTTCGTGGACGTGCCCGCACGGCTATACGCTCGGCGACCTGGGGGGCGCGCAGAGCTCCAGCCCCGAGACCAATCGGAGAAGTGACTGATGGAGACCAGCGGACAGCAGTTCATCGCGGGCAAGCGCCGCTCCGGCACGTCCGGCGAGCAGCACTCGGTGACCAACCCGGCCACCGGCGAGGTCCTGGCCACCGACACCCTGGCAGGCCCTGAGGACGTCAACGAGGCGGTCGCCGCCGCCCGCGCCGCCTTCGCCGAGTGGTCGCGCACCACCCCCGCCGAACGCTCCGAGGCCATGCTGCGCTGGGCGGACCAGCTCCAGGCCCGCAGCGAGGAATTCGCCGACACCGAGAGCCGTATCGGCGGCAAACCGATCCGGCTGACCCGCGGCTTCGACATCCCCGGCAGCATCGACAACGTACGGTTCTTCGCCGGCGCCGCCCGCAACCTGGAAGGCCGCGCCTCGGCGGAGTACTCCGGCGACCACACCTCCACCATCCGCCGCGAACCCATCGGCGTCATCGGCTCCATCGCCCCCTGGAACTACCCGCTGCAGATGGCCGCCTGGAAGGTGCTGCCCGCCGTCGCCGCCGGCAACACAGTCGTGCTGAAGCCGTCCGAACTCACCCCGCTCACCTCGGTGATGTTCGCCGAGGCGGCGCAGGAGGCCGGGATCCCCGACGGCGTCATCAACATCGTCACCGGCAGCGGCCCCGTCGCCGGGCAGGCCCTGATCACCCACCCCGACATCGCCATGGTCTCCTTCACCGGCTCCACCACGGTCGGCCGCCAAGTCGCCGCGCAGGCAGCCGGGTTGGCCAAGCGCGTCCATCTCGAACTCGGCGGCAAGGCCCCCTTCGTCGTCTTCGACGACGCCGACCTGGAGGCCGCCGCCCGCGGCGCCGTGGCCGGCGCCCTCATCAACGCCGGCCAGGACTGCACGGCCGCCACCCGCGCCTACGTCCAACGCCCCCTGTACGAGGCGTTCGTGGCCCGCGTCGCCGAGCTGATGGACGGCGTACGCCTGGGCCCGGTCGACGACCCCGCCACCGACATGGGCTCCCTGATCTCCCTCCGGCAGCGCGACAAGGTCGCCGCCATGGTGGAGAACGCGCGTGAGGCCGGAGCCACGATCGTGCGCGGCGGGAGGATCCCCGACGGACCGCTGGGCCGGGCCGCCTACTACGAGCCCACCCTCATCACCGACGCCGCGCAGGACTCCGCCATCGTCCAGCAGGAGATCTTCGGCCCGGTCCTCGTCTGCCTGCCCTTCGACAGCGACGACGACGCCATCCGCCTGGCCAACGACACGCCGTACGGCCTTGCCGCCTCCGCCTGGACCGGCAACGTCTTCCGCGCCGGACGCGCGAGCCGCGAGATCCAGGCGGGCTGCGTCTGGATCAACGACCACATCCCGATCATCAGCGAGATGCCGCACGGCGGCTACAAGGCCTCCGGCTTCGGCAAGGACATGTCGGCGTACTCCTTCGACGAGTACACCAACATCAAGCACGTCATGTCGGAGAACACCGGCGAGCAGCACAAGTCCTGGCACGACGTGGTCTTCACCAGCCGCTGACCCACCACAGACGGCCATCGACCACGACGTCGGTGTCGAGGAATTCGGAACCCTGTCGGAACAGGTGGGTGATCGGCCCAGGGATCGGCTCAGAACATCGTGTTGTCGTTGGCGGAGGTCGCCGGCACGTCCTGGAGTACGTCCCAGTGCTCGACGATCTTGCCGTTCCTGCCGACGCGGAAGATGTCCACGACGGACTGGCCGCGGTCCTCGGGGGTGAGGCGGTAGTGGGCGTGGATGGCCACCATGTCGCCTTCGGCGATGACGCGCTTGCGTTCCACGATCAGGTTCGGGAACTGCTGGAAGAAGCTGGTGAACTGCTCGCGCAGGCCGGCCGAGCCGTTGGGGATGGTGGGATTGTGCTGGTAGTACTCCGGAGCCAGGTACCGGACCGCGTCGGGGTTCTTGTCGACGAGGAGCGTGTCGAAGTACTTGGTCGCCACCTTCTGGCTGAAGGGCGTCAGCCAGCGGGGGCCCGGCTGGCTCGTGCGCGGGTGGCTGACCGTGCCGAACATGTCGTTGCCGTTGACGGTGCTCGCCGGCACGTCCTGCAGGATGTCCCAGTGCTCGGCGATCATGCCGCTCTTCGGGTCGAAGCGGAACATGTCGACCAGGGCTACGCCGCGGGTGCCGGGTTCGTTGATCACGTTGCCGTGGACGATGACCATGTTGCCCTGGGCGAGGACCCGCTTGACGTTGTACGTCAGGTCCGGGTACCGCGCGGTCTCGAAGCGGACGAAGTCCTTGAGCGCCTCGGTGCCGTCGGCCGCGTTGGGGTTGTGCTGGATGTAGTCGGGGCGGATGTGGCGGTCGGCGGCCGACAGGTCACCGTGCTCGAAGAGTCGCTTGAGCACGTGGACGGCGACGCGCTTGTTGCGCTCCTGCGTGACAGGGCTGGTGTGCCAGGCGTCGGCGGTGGCCCCGCCGTGTGAGGGCGCGGAGGCGGTGGCGGCGGGCGTGAAGCCGGCCACGGCTCCGACGGTCGCGGCGGCGACCAGGGTGGCGACGGCCTTGCGGGACAGGTGGGTGCTGCGCATGACGGTGTTCTCCAATGCTGTGCGGGTGAAACGAAGACGAAGGGATGGGGATCAGGCGGACGTGAAGGCGAGGAGGAACTCGACGGTTCCCTCGTCCTCGACCGTGATCCCGCCGAAGTTCGGTGCGTCGACGCCGTAGTCGGCGAAGGTGAGGGGGATGGAACCGTTGGTGCGGAAGCCGTCGGCGGTGCGCTGGGCGGTGAGCTCGAAGGTGACGGGGTTGGTCTCGCCGTGGACGGTCAGCTCACCCGTGGCCTCGGCGGTGACCTGTTCGCCGACGTCCGGGGCCGAGCCGAAGTCAGCGGGTTCGGTGAGCTCGAAGGTGGCCTCCGGGAACTGCTCGGTGTTCATGATCCGGCCGCGGAACTGGGCGTCACGCTCGTCGGAGTCGCTCGCCACCGAGGCCAGGTCGACGGTGATGGTGCCGCTGGTGGCGCGGGTGCCCTCGATCTCCAGGTCTCCGGTGACCTCTTCGGTGCGGCCCACGGCGGTGACGTTCTGGCCGAAGAGGACCTCGTCGACGCGGTAACCGGCCTGCGATCCGCTGCTCACCCGCCATGAGCCCTCGACGCCGTCCCTTGCCTGCTCTCCGGACCCGGAGGATCCGTCGGGGGACGCCTCCGACCCCGGTGGGGGACTGTCGAGCGAGAGCGCGGCCGGTGGCTCGTCCGCGATGTAGTTGATGTAGACGTACGGGCCTCCGATGCCCAGTACGGCGACGACAGCCACGCCCGCGATCAGCCAGCGCTTCCAGTGCCTGCGGATGCTGCCTGCCATGGTGTTCTCCTAGCCTTTGTTTGAGGATTTCAACTGAACTTTCAAGTATTTGTTTGTGGGTAGCCCTGGCTGTCCGGCGTGCGAGGGGGAGGGAGCGGGGTCTTGAGGGTGCGGCTCAGCCGTGGGCGGCGAGCGAGATGTGCTCCCACTCGGCCCAGGTGGCCAGCTTCTGCGCGTAGTGGTCCTTGGTCATCTGGATCGGCGGCCGGCCGAAGAACACCCGCAGCGGCGGGTTCTCGGCGTCCACGATCTTCAGCAGTGCCGGGCCGACGGCCTTGGGGTCGCCCAGGTCGGACAGGTCCAGGCCCTCGGTCAGGGCCTGGCGGACCCCGTCGTAGACCGGGTTGGGCTCGGACCGGGCCGCGGAGGCGCCGGGCCAGTCGGTGGGGTACGGACCCGGCTCGACCAAGGTGACCTTGATGTTCTGCCCGGCGACCTCTCCGGCCAGCGCCTCGGACAGCCCCTCGACGGCCCACTTGGAGGCGGCGTAGGCACCGAGGCTGGGGATGGCGAGGACGCCACCGACCGAGCTGACCTGCACGATGTGGCCACCGCCCTGGGCGCGCAGCAGGGGCAGGGCGGCCTGGGTGACCCAGAGCACGCCGAAGAAGTTGGCCTCCATCTGATCGCGCGCCTCGGCCTCGGTCAGTTCCTCGACCATGCCGAAGTGGCCGTAACCGGCGTTGTTGACGATGACGTCCAGGCCCCCGAAGTGCGCGTGGGCCTGCTTGACCGCGTCGAACGCGGCGGCCTTGTCTGTGACGTCCAGCGCCAGCGCGAGCAGCTGGTCGCCGTAGGTGATCGCGAGGTCCGTCAGGGACCCGGTGTTCCGTGCGGTCGCCGCGACCTTGTCGCCGCGCTCCAGTGCCGCCTCGACGAACGAGCGGCCCAGGCCGCGGGACGAACCGGTGACGAACCAGGTCTTGGACATGGAAATCCTTCGTGGAAACAGGGGTGGATCAGAAGCGGGGTCAGACAAGTGCTCCTGGTTTGCTACGCTCAAAACGGAGGAGCCTCCGGATTTGATTGAAACCTTAAATGGAGGAGCCTCCGCTTGTCCAGGAGGAAGGATTGCTGTGACCGGCAACACACGCGGAATGCGTGCCGACGCGCGGCGCAACCGGGAGCGTCTGCTCGACGCGGCTGTGCGGGCCTTCTCCGAACGGGGCCTCGACGCCTCGCTCGAGGCCATCGCCAGGGACGCCGGTGTGGGTATCGGGACCCTTTACCGGCACTTCCCCACCCGTGAGGCGCTGGTGGAGGCCGCCTACCGCAACGAGCTCGCCCGGGTCTGCGACAGCGCCACGGAGTTGCTCGACCAGTTCCCGCCCGACCAGGCGATGCGGCTGTGGATGGACCGGTTCATCGACTACCTGACCACCAAGGAGGGCATGGCGGAGGCGTTGAAGGCCGTCATCGCCTCCGGCGCCGATCCGTTCGCCGAGAGTCTCGACCGGCTCAGCACGGCCATCAGCACGCTGCTGGACGCCGGGGCCAAGGCGGGCGCCCTGCGCTCGGACGTCGATCCTCTGGACGTCGGATTCGCCCTCGGCGGCATCCTCCTGATCACCAGTGACAAAGGACAACGCGACCGCGCGGGCCGCATGCTCGATCTGCTCCTCGACGGGCTTCGATACCGCGCCGGATGAATGGGAGACCCCATGCGACTGGGCGTACACATCACCCGCTTCAACCACCCCGCCGGCCCGGCCGCCCTCGGCCCCGAGCTGGCCGCGGTGGGCGCTGCGGCGGAGGCGGCAGGCGTCAGCCGGCTCTCCGTCATGGACCACTACTTCCAGATGGAGGCGTACGGGCTCACCGCGACGGAGCCCATGCTGGAGGGCTACACCACCCTCGGCTACCTCGCGGCGCACACCTCCACCACGCAACTGGGCCTGCTCGTCACGGGAGTGACGTACCGTCACCCCGGTCTGCTGGCCAAGATCGTCACCTCTCTCGACGTACTCTCCGGCGGCCGGGCCTTCCTCGGTGCCGGCGCCGCCTGGTACGAGCGCGAACACACGGCCCTGGGCGTCCCGTTCCCTCCGGTCGCCGAGCGCTTCGAGCGGCTGGAGGAGACCCTGCGCATCTGCCGGCAGATGTGGGACCCGCAGAACAACGGCCCCTTCGAGGGCAAGCACTATCAGCTGGCCGAAACGCTCAACGTACCGGCGCCGGTGAGCACCCCGCACCCGGAGATCATGATCGGCGGCGGTGGGGAGAAGAAGACCCTGCGGCTCGTCGCCCAGTACGCGGACGCCTGCAACCTCTTCGGCTCCAGCCCGGCGGAGGTCGGGCACAAGCTGAACGTGCTGCGCGATCACTGCGAGGACGTCGGTCGTGACTACGCGGCCATCCGCAAAACCGTCCTCTACATCGACCCCAGCGGCATGCTCGACGGCTTCCCCGAGGCCATGGCCGACTACGCCGCTCTGGGCATCGACGAGGCCATTGTCGCGCCGCCGGAGGACGCCCCGGCCCAGTGGATCGAGCGGCATACCGCCCCGGCGGCACGGGCGGTGGCCGAGCTGGGCTGACGGCATGTCACCGGCTCAGGTTCTCGAACAGGACCATTCCGGCCGCGGTGTTCGACGCGGGCACGTGGTACGTCTCGTGCACGCGTCGGATCCGGGGCCCGAGCGCGCCGCGCATGATCAGCCACATGATCAGCTCGATGCCCTCGGAGCCGGCCTCGCGGATGTACTCCTCGCGCGTCAGTGCGGCCAGCTTGTCGGGGTCGTGCTCGATCGCGTCGAGGTACATCCGGTCGAAGTCCTGGTTGATCAACCCCGCGCGGGCGCCCGCGAGTTGGTGGGACATGCCGCCGGTACCGAAGACCGCTACCTTGAGGTCCTCGGGGAAGGACCGGATCGCCTCGCCGAGCGCGCGACCGAGGGCCAGGCAGCGCGCGGCGGTGGGTTGCGGGTACTGGATGACGTTCACCAGGAGGGGCACCACCGCGCATGGCCAGCGTTCGCCGGGGTCCGGGCAGTACACCGACAGCGGAACGGTCAGGCCGTGGTCGACATCGAGTTCCTGATAGACGGTCAGGTCGAAGGAGCTGTCGATCAGGCTCTCGACGAGATGGTCGGAGAACTCGGGCGCGCCGATGACCGCCGGCACGGGGCGGCTGCCCCACCCCTCGTCGGCCACTCGGTACGACTCCGCCGTCCCGAGCGCGAAGGTCGGGGTGACACTCATGTCGAGGGCGTTGGCATGGTCGTTGTAGATGACGATCGCGATATCGGGGGTGTGCTCGGCCATCCACTCCCGCGCCGGCGCGTACCCGTCGAACAGCGGTTTCCAGTACGGGTCTTCGGTCTTCCCGTGGTCCATGGCCGCACCGATCGACGGCACGTGCGAGGTGGCCAGACCCCAGATCACCTCAGCCAAAGTTCCGCCCTCCCGCTTTCAGCGCCTCCGCGAACTCCTCGGTGGTCATGCCGGTGAACACCCCGCCGAGGTACTGCATGGATTTCTGGTCGACCATGGCGAGCTTGAAGACGTAGAAGATGGAGCCGCCCAGCTCCATCATCCGGTTCCAGTCCCGCGTGAGGACGGCGTCCCGCTGCGCGGCCGTGAGCCCGTACGCCTCGCAGTACGCGGCCTCGTCGGCTGCGAACCTCTCTCGGTTCTCGGCCTCCTTGAGGGACCCGCAGAGCCGGTTCAGCGCTCGGCCGCGGCGGCTTTCCGCGGCGTCGAAGACGTAGGTGCCGGGGACCTGGGGTGTGCTGCTGGACATCCCGTTTCCTCTCCCGTGTCGTTGCCGGTCAAGGCGCCTTCTCCTGCGGATGGGTGGCGAGCGCTTCGACGGTGATGTCCATCCACTTCCACATCGGCAGGGAGGCGAGCGCGTCGTGCAGCTGAGCCGGGTCGGCCGCCTCGTACAGGCCGATCGTGGCGTTGCGGCCCGGAACCCGCCACAGCCGCTTGAGGATGCCGGCCTCCCTGAGCTGCATGGCCCGTTCGCGCTCGCCCTTGCGCAGGGCCTCGCGTACGTCGTCGGGGGTGTCCGGGGGCAGGGTGTTCTCGGTGCGTACGAGGAATTCCATGGGGCGTCCCTTCCTGGATCGGGTCACGGATCGGGTCAGGCTGCCGCGATCTCCAGCAGCAGTTCGGCCAGTTCGCCGGGGGCCGTGACCATGGCCTCGTGGCCGGTGGCGATCTCGAGGACCGGCCAGCCGCGGGCGGCGGCCCGCTCGGCGTGCGGGGTGAACACCCGCATCCAGTCGGTGCATTCGACGAAGACGCCGGGGACCTGGTCCGCCTTGCCGGTCAGACGCAGCGGCTCGGTGTAGGTCAGCCATGGGTGCGGGGTCAGCCGGGGGCCGAGCCAGTCGAGGTCCGCCTGTTCCTCGACGCCGAGCACGCTCAGCGAGCGCACCGGGATGAGCCAGCCGAAGCCCGGTCCGGCCACGGACTCCCGGTAGTGCCCGGCGACCTGGGCGGGCAGCAGATCGATCGCCGCCTCGCCGTCGGCGCCGACGAAGGCGTCGAGGTGGACCCGCCGCGCCAGCCGGTCCGGGATCCGGTCCGCGACCCCGGTGACGACCTGGCCGGCGTAACTGTGCCCGACCAGTACGACGTCCTGGGCGTCGTGGGCCTCGATCAGCGCCACGACGTCCTCGATGTGCGTGGTCAGCCCGACCTGCGGGCTGAGCAGATGGGCGCGGTCGCTCACCCCGGTCAGCGTGGGAGTGTGCACCTCGTGCCCGGCCGCGCGCAGCGCCGGAGCCACGCGCTGCCACACCCAGCCGCCGTGCCAGGCTCCGTGGAGCAGGACGAAGACGCTCATGGGAACACCGTTCTGTGGAGGATGGTGCCCTCAGCGGGCGGGACGGATGGTCAGCTCGCCGGTGCGGCGGTCCGGGCGGCAGGGACCCGTCCGGCCTGTCCTGCCTGGTCCGCCTGCTGTTCGCGGGCGAGCATCTTCGTCACCGTCCGGCGTCCGCGGAGTGCGGCGAGGTCGGACTTGATGCTGGACTCGGCGGTACCGCCCGGGTCGGTGGCGTACATGACCTCCTGCGCCTCCAGGGCGTCGACGTCCTCCTGCATCACGGCGAGCTGCTGCTCGTGCTGGAACTTCGTCAACTCCTGGTCGTCGATCAGGTAGTCGCGGCCCAGCGCGTAGAAGTCGTGCGTCTCGTTGCCGCGTCCCGGCGTCATCCCGTACAGCACCTTCATGTGGAAGCCCTCCGGCTCCTCGGTGCCGGTGGCCGCGACGCGGATGTTGAGGACGAAGATGCCCGGCGGGTAGAAGTCGCCGTCCTGCCAGCGGTCCACCGGAGAGGTCAGTCCGCAGGACTTCTCGTAGAACGGAGGGGCCTCGATGCCGACCATGCGGCGGCTGAAGGCGACCCGGTCGCCGTCCACGGTGACGTCGATCGGGGTCGCGGCGACGGCGGCGTTGCCGATGCTCGTGGGGTGCAGGAACGTCTCGTGGGTGAGGTCGAGCAGGTTCTCCAGGAGCAGCATGTACCGGGCCTTCAGCGGGACGACGCCGTGCACATGGGTCCACTCCGGGGCGGTCAGCCATGAGGTGTCGGGCAGGAGGCTCTCGTCGGCGAGCTTCGGGTCACCGGGCCAGATCCAGATCGCGCCGTCCCGCTCGACCAGGGGGAACCGGCGCAGCGCCGCCTTGGGCCGGTCGGCCTGCTCGGCGACCCCGACGCACACGCCCTGCCCGTCGAAGCGGTAGCCGTGGTAGTCGCACTGGAGCGTGCCCTCGTCGTCCAAGTGCCCCAAGGACAAGGGGTACTTGCGGTGGGGGCAGCGGTCCTCGACGGCGGTGACGCTCTGGTCGGGCAGCCGGTAGAAGCAGACCGGGATGTCCGTGATCCAGCGCTGTTTGAGCGTCCGGCCGATCTCGTCGGACCAGGCTCCCAGGTACCAGCCGTTGCGCACGTGCTGTGTCAGTGTCATCACGGGTCCTTCGTCGTCGGACGTCTGGATCGGGCAGAGGCAGAGGCAGGGGGTCGGTGGGGGAGTGCCGAGGATGTACGGGTTCGGTGGCGACCGACAGACAGGGCACGGGCCGTATCGAATTGACGGTGTGTCAGAGGTCCAGGACGAGGCGCCCGCCCCGCGCGCGGGAGACGCAGATCAGCATCGTGTCGTTCGCGGCCCGCTCGTCCTCGGTGAGCAGCGAGTCGCGGTGGTCGACCTCGCCCTCCAGGACGGCGGTCTCGCACGAGCCGCAGATGCCTTCCTCGCAGGAGGACAGGACCGGGATGCCCGCCTGCTCCACGGCCTTGAGGACCGGCAGGCCGGGCGGCACGGTCAGCGTCATCCCGGACGCACGCAACTCCACCTCGATCGGCTGCTCGGCCTCGCCACCGACGGGCTGCTGCCCGGCCGCCGCGGCGAACCGCTCGACGTTCAGGGACCCGGCCGGCCAGGTGGCGCAGTACGCCTCGACCGCGTCGATGAGCCCCGCGGGGCCGCAGCAGTACACCAGGGCTGAGGGGTCGGCATCGCCGAGGAAGCCGGTGAGGTCGAGCAGTCCGTACTGGTCCTGCGGCCGTACGGACACGCGCTCGCCGTAGCCTTCCAGTTCGGGCAGGAACGCCATCGACGCGTGCGTCCGGCCGCCGTAGAGCAGGGACCAGTCGGCCCCCGCGGCCTCGGCCTCGGCGATCATCGGGAGCAGCGGGGTGATGCCGATGCCGCCGCCGATGAACAGGTACTTCGTGGCGGGCCGCAGCGGGAAGTTGTTGCGGGGGCCGCGCACCCGGAGTTCACCGCCCTCCTCGACGTGGTCGTGGATCCACTGCGAACCGCCGCGTCCGTCGGGCTCCCGGAGTACCGCGATGCGCCAGCGGGCCGTGTTCCCCGCCCGGTCCACCGGGCCGCACAGCGAGTACTGACGGGTGACGCCCGTGGGCAGGACGACGTCGATGTGCGCTCCCGGCTGCCAGGGCGGCAGCGGCTCGGCTTCGCCTTCACCTTCGCCGGAGTTCGGTGCGAGCTCCAGCGATACGACGCCTTCCGCCACCGTCTGCCGGGTCACCACGGCGACGGTGCCCTCGAACTCGGCACCGCGTCGCGCCGTGGACGGCGCTGCGGCTTCGGTGGTACCGAAGGTGCGCGTGTCCGGGGCGGCGGCTGAAGGGCTCGTCACGTTCGTCATCTCCTCGGTACGGTCGGCAGGTTCACCTCGGCCGCGCTCGGTGGCGGCAGGATCGACGCTAGCCATGGGAAATGCCCAGGTCATCGCTCGAATGACCGGACCGGGGCGGCGTATGGTCGTGGCCCGGACTACGTCATCCGTCGCGCGGGCCGGGCATCCAGGCGCCCCCGTCGATCCGTGGAGCCTCCTCGAGCCGCGGAGCCTGGTCGAGGTGGATCCGCACCTGGCGGTCGTCCTCGTTCCAGAGGGCTTCCACGACGGCATGCAGCCGCTGGACGTCGATGCGCCACATCGGTGCGCCGTAGCGGTCGTCGCGCGTGAGCGCGTCCTCGGGGACGGCGTGGGCCAGCAGGCTCCGGGGGTCGGACGTACGGGCCGTCTCGCCCGTCTCGTCCGTCTCGTCCGCGAACTCCACGTAGAGGGACGTGTCCCGGAAGGGAACCCAGATGTGCGTGGCCCCACGGCCACCCGTCTCGCACTCGGCCGTCATGATCCGTCGCCCGCGCCGGAGTCCTGGGCCGTCTTCCTGGCCCAGGCGACTTCGAGCTTGCCGGTCGGGGTCCGCGGCAGGGCGTCCGTCACGACGACGGATCGCGGCACCTTGTAGCCGGCGAGGCTCCGCCGTACCCAGTCGCGCAGTGCCTCGCCGGTGACGGTCGTGTCCGGTGGGACCGCCACGACGGCCGCCACCCGTTCCCCCCACGTCTCGTCGGGGACGCCGACCACGACGCAGTCGGTCACCGCGGGATGCGAGAGCAGGACGTTCTCCACTTCCTGCGGGTGCACCTTCTCCCCGCCCGTGTTGATCACGCCCGAGCCGCGTCCCAGGAACCGGATCGCGCCGTCGGCCTCGAGGCGGGCGAGGTCGCCGGGGATCGCGTACCTGACCCCGTCGATGGTGCGGAACGTCGTCGCGCTCTTCTCGGCGTCCTTGTAGTAGCCGAGCGGCATGGGCCCGCAGTAGGCGAGGCGCCCGACCTCGTCACTGCCGGGTTCGACGAACCGGTCACCGGCGCCGATCACCCTCGTCGCGGGCACGGGGAAGAAGCGGGCGGGCAGGTCCCGTACCGACGAAGTGATCGCGAAGGCGAAAGGCCCTCCTTCGCTCGATGCGATGGCGTCGATGACCGTGAGCTCGGCACGCTCGTGCAGCTGCCTCTTGAGCACATCGCTGAGAGCGGTGCCGGAGCTGAGGATCCTGCGTACGGAGCGCAGGTCATGCGGCGGTCCTGTCTGCTCCGCGTGCACGAGTTCGTCGACGAGCGGCCGGCACACGGCGTTGCCCGCGACGATGACCGTCTCGACCCGTTGCTCGGCGACCGTGTGCCAGACGTGCTCCGGGTCGAGCCCACCCTGGCGCGCGGTGACCGCCCGGCCGCCCACCATCAGGGCGCCCATGGTGTTGAACAGCCCGGTGGCGTGCATCAGCGGCACGACGGGCATGGTGGTCGGGGACCAGCCCCCGTGATGTGCCTTGACGGCGATGGTCACGGCTTCGTCGAGGGTCGCCGGGAGTTCGGTGACACCGAGCGGATGGAAGATCGGGACCACCATGGAGTGGAGCAGATCGCTCTGTCGCCAGACGACGCCCTTCGGTTTGCCGGTGGTCCCGCCGGTGTACATGAAGAGCCGGTCCGATCCGGGGCGTGGTTGCGGCTCGCGCGGTGCGTGCGCCGCCAGCAGGTCCTCCAGTTCGGGCACGGAGGGACCGGCCGGGCCGTCGGCGGGTGGATCGCCCGCCCGTACGAGCAGTTTCAGCGTGCGTACGTGTCCGGCGGCGTGCGTCACCCGGTCGGCCAGGGTGCCGCTGAAGACGAGGGCTGCGGCGTCGGCGTCGGTGAGGAGTTCGGAGAGTTCCTCGCCGGTGTAGCGGTAGTTGGCGTTCACCGGCACGGCACCGAGCTTGAAGGCGGCGAAGACCGTCTCCAGGTAGGCGGCGCCGTTGTACAGGTAACAGGCCACGGTGTCGCCCGCCCGTACCCCGGCCACGTCCAGCGCGGCGGCCAGCCGGGACGCGCGCTCGTCGAACTCCCGGTACGTGGTCTCACGACCGGGCTCGGTGATGGCGACGGCATCGGGAAGCGCACGGGAGACCGCCTCCCAGATCGTGCCGATGGACACGTCCATACCTTCAGGACCTCCTCGTCCTCGGTGGCTCGGACGGACCGCGCGGCCGGACACGTCTCGTGTGCGACCCCGTGGATCCGGCGCGGGGGTCCGGGGGGATCCACGGGGCGCCCTCCTCAACGTAGGCAGGTCTCGGCCGCGCGGGAACGCGAGCAATGACGCGACCGGCTCGGCGTTTCGACCGGGCGGTGAACAGGTCGAATGACGTAGACCCGCCCCGAATCCACCGGGCTACGATGCTGTGACCGACCCCGAGTCGCCCCCGGTCCGTTCACCAGCCCGCCCGCTTCGTCGATGTGTCGACATGGCGCAGTGGCCTTCGGGGCGGGGTTCGTCGCTCGTCGATGATGACGATGGTGAGGAGACCGGTCATGCCAGATACGCCGCTCGTGGGGTGGGACGACATCGCGGCCGTCGCGCCGGACGGCCTCGCGGTACTGGACTGTGTGGGCCGGTTCGTCCGGCTGAACCCGGCGGCGGTCGCGTTGTGCGGCGCGGGCACGGAGGCCGAACTGCTCGGCGCGCCGGCCCCGTTCGCCCTCGGGGAGGAAGCCGGCGTCTGCTGGGCGGGGCTGCTGGACGAGCACTCGGACGAACGGTCGGACGAGCAGGTGGCCCACTGGGTGCCCGCCTCCGGAGCCCGGCGCGAGTTCGCCTACCGGGCCCGCACGCTGGCGTCCGACCCGAAGTTCACCGTCGTGTCGTTCCGCGACGTGACCGACGAATCGCACCGGCAGCGCAGGCTCGTGGCGATCGCCCGGACGTCGATCGCGCTGGCCTCGGAGGGCTCGCTCGGCTCGACCCTGGACGCCGTGGCCCAGCAGATCGTGCAGGCCGACGGACTGGCCGGCGCGCAGATCCTCACCCTGGACGACACGGGCCGGGAACTGCGGCTGATGGGCTCCGCGGGGCTACGGCACTGGGACTCGTTCCTCGACCGTCTGCTGGAGTGCCGCGACCGCGGCGCCAGGCTGGTCATGCTCGACACCCTGAAGGAACGCGAACCCGTCGTCGTCCCCCACCGGTGGGCCCAGATCCGCGAGGACCCCGCCTGGGAGCCGCTGCGCAGTTACCTCGGCGAGCTGAACTGGGACTCCTTCGTCAGCGTCCCGCTGATGGCGCGCGGCCGTCCCGAGGGCGTACTGAACGCGTACTTCGCACCCGGGCAGGAGATCGGCAGCCGCACGCTGGAGTTCCTCGCCGCCATGGCGGAACAGGCCGCCCTCGCCGTCGACTACGCCACGCTGCTGCAGAGCGAACGCGAAGGGGCCCGCCGTAACGAGCGCCAGCGCCTCGCCCGCGATCTGCACGACTCGATCGTCCAGCAGGTGTTCTCCATCGGCATGCAGGCCAACGCGGCCGGAGTGCTGGGCAGCCGCGGCGGGCCGGTTCCCGCGCCGGTCGTCCAGAAGTTCGCGGACGAGGTCGGAACCCTCTCCCGGACCGTACTCGCCGACCTGCGGGCGATGGTGCACGAGCTGCGGCCGCCCTCCTCCGCCCGGCTCGGCCTTGAGGACGCGGTGAGCGCGCTCGTCAAGAGCACCGAGAACCGGACGGGTCTCAGCATCCGGCTCCAGTGCGATCAGGAGCTGGACGTGATCGAACCGGAACCGGCCGAGGACGTGTACCGGATCGTCGCGGAGGCCATCCACAACGTGGTCAAGCACGCGGAGGCCACCACCGTCACCATCCGCCTCGGCGTCCACGACCACACTCTGACCGCGAGCGTCCGCGACGACGGGCGCGGACTCACGGAATCCGGCGGGCGAGAGGCCGCCCCGGAAGCGAAGGCCGGCCGGACGGCCGGGACGACCCGCTACCACGGCTACGGACTGACGACCATGCGCGAAAGGGCGGAACGATGGGGCGGCACCATGAGGATCAGATCCGGCGCGAAGAGCGGTACGACCGTGCGCGTCGTCATACCCCTCCCCGTACGGGTGCCGGAGTCGCCCCCCACGGACCCGGAGAGCTCGCGGAGCACTCCGCGGGCGGTCCCGCTCCGAGAGGCGGCGAATCCCGCCCGATCCGGGTCCTGATCGTCGACGACCACGCCGTCGTACGCCGCGGAATCCGCGCCTATCTCGAGGTCCTGGACGACATGGAGGTGGCCGCCGAGGCCGCCGACGGGCAGGAGGCGCTCACCCGCCTTGACTCGATGGCCGCGTACCGGGAACTGCCGGACGTGGTGCTGATCGACCTGCTCATGCCGAGGATGGACGGGGCGACGGCGATCGGAGTGATCAAGCAGCGCCACCCCGGCCTCCGGGTCGTGGTGCTCACCAGCTTCGGCGAGATGGAACGCGTCCACGCGGCGCTCGCGCAGGGAGCCGCCGGCTATCTCCTCAAGGACGCCGAAGCGGGTGAGGTGGTCGCCGCGATCCGCGCCGCCGCCCGGGGCGAGGTCTTCCTCGACCCCGAGGTGGCCAGGGGACTCACCCAGGAGATCGTTTCACCACCGACCGGGCTCGCCGCGCTCACCAGCCGGGAACGCGACGTCCTCGTCCTGGTCGCCGAGGGGCGCTCGAACCAGCAGATCGCCGACGAGCTGGTCATCAGCGAGCGCACCGCCCGCACCCACGTGAGCAACGTACTGCGCAAACTCCGGTTCAACTCGCGGACCCAGGCCGCGCTGTTCGCGGTACGGCAGGGGCTGGTGCCGCCGCGGGCGTGAGCCCCGAACGACGTTCATGCCCGGGAGGAATCGCCTCCTGGGTCGTCGACGTGCTCTCGTAGCCACTGCTCGGTGTTGCTGACGTGCAGTAGTGCCGCGGCCTGGCTGAGCGGCGCGTCGCGACGGGCCAGGGCCGTGAAGATCGCCTCGTGTTCCGCGAGGGTCCGCCCCGCTGCCCGGTCGTCGACCAGGCCGCGCCAGATGCGGGCCCGGAGGGTACGGCCCGAGACGCCCTCCAGGAGGGTGACCAGTGGTTCGTTGCCCGTGGCGGCGACGACGGCGCGGTGGAACGCCGCGTCGTGCGCGTTGAGCCGCTCGACGTCGTCGCGGGCCTCCCGCATGGCGTCCAGGTGCCGCTTCACCTCGGCCAGGCCGTCCTCGGAGATCCGGGTGGCGGCCAGCGCGGTGGCGACGGGTTCGAGCAGCCGCCTGACCTCCATCAGGTCCAGCAGGGCGCCCGAGTCGCTCTGGAGCAGATCCACCGCACCGCCAAGACCCTCCAGCAGCAGGCTCGGCTGCAGGCTGGTCACGTAAGTGCCGTCGCCCCGTCTGATCTCCAGCACTCGGGCGACGGCCAGCGCCTTGACCGCCTCCCGCGCCAGGTTGCGGGACAGCCCCAACTGGGCGGCCAGGTCCGGTTCCGGAGGCAGCTTGGAACCTGGGGGCAGCGCGCCCGAGCGGATCAGCTCACGGAGCTGATCGATGGCCTTGTCTGTCAGAGACATGTGATGTCTCTCCTTGGGCAAACAGTGAATTTAAGCATCAAAACGGTCAACTCACCTGCTCCAGCAGGCGCATTCATCCCTTCATACCCGTTGACAGTAGCGGGTGGCATGCCTGACGTTCGTGCGTATGTCGCAATCGATCAGCAGGCGCAGGCTATTGTCCGGAACCACGGCCGTCGTGGCGGCCGCAGTGGCCACCGACGTGTTAGCAGCCGGGGGTGCCCTGGCCGCTCCGAGGGCCTACAAACCCACCTGGGATTCCGTGAACCGACACCCCGCTGCCCCCGAGTGGTTCCGGGACGCCAAGTTCGGCATCTACTTCCACTGGGGCGTCTTCAGCGTGCCCGCGTACGACAACGAGTGGTACCCGCGCAACATGTACCAGAGCGGCCAGAAGGCGAAACAGCACCACATCGCCACGTACGGCAGCCCGTCCGCGTGGCCGTACCACAACTTCGTCAACGGGGCGGACGACCTGGCGGGCAACCACAAGGAGTTCGCGCCCAAACTCAAGTCGGAAGGCGGCGACTTCGATCCCGATGAGTGGGCCCAGCTGTTCGTCGACGCCGGCGCGAAGTACGCCGGGCCGGTCGCCGAGCACCACGACGGCTACTCGATGTGGGACAGCCAGGTCAACGAGTGGAACTCCGTGGACAAGGGTCCACGCCTTGACCTGCTGAAGCTGTTCACCGACGCCATCCGCGCCAGGAAGTTGAAGCTGCTGGTGGCGATGCACCACGCGTACAACTTCACCGGCTTCTTCGAGCACGCGCCGGTCCAGTCGGACCCGAGCCTGAAGAAGTTCTACGGGCAGCTGGGTGCGGAGCAGGAGAACCAGCTCTGGTACGACAAGCTCAAGGAGGTCGTCGACCGGGCCAGGCCGGACATCCTGTGGCAGGACTTCAACCTGACCGAGGTCGACGAGCAGCAGCGGCTGAACTTCCTGGCGTACTACTACAACCAGGCCGACAAGTGGGGCAAGGAAGTCGTAGCCACCTACAAGGACGGCTTCAACAGCCACGGCCAGGTCTTCGACTACGAGCGGGGCGGCCCGGCCGACCTCACCGCGCCGTACTGGCTGACCGACGACAGCATCTCCAGCTCCAGCTGGTGCTACACCGAGGGCATCGGCTACTACACGCTCCCGCAGATGCTGCACTCGTTCATCGACCGGGTCAGCAAGAACGGCAACATGCTGCTCAACATCGCGCCGAAGGCCGACGGCACCATCCTGCAGGGCCAGCGCGACCTCCTGCTCGGCATCGGCGACTACCTCAAGCGCTTCGGCGAGTCCATCTACAGCACCCGGGCCTGGACCGCGTACGGCGAGGGCCCGACGAAGATGGGCGGTGGCTCCTTCACCAGGCCCACGGCCGGCACCCCGCAGGACATACGGTTCACCCGCGACAAGGCGGGCACCGTCCTGTACGCCACGGTCCTGGGCTGGCCCGGGAGTTCGCTGACGGTCACCACGCTCAGCTCCGACCGGATCGATCTGGACGCGTTGTCCTCGGTGAAGCTGCTCGGCTCGACGGTCGGCGAGTACATCGACCTCGCCACCCCGGTCCAGGACGCGACCGGGCTGAAGGTGACGCTGCCGTCGACGGCGCCGTTCGACGCTCCTGCGTACGTCCTGAAGTTCCGCTTCTCCGGCCGGATCCCCGTACTCCAGCCCCTCACCGGCGCCCTGCTCTTCAAGGACGCCCACTACCGCGGCGACAGCGCCGTACTCGCCCTCGGCAGCTACACGGCCGAACAGCTGACCCTCGCCGGAATGCCGCCGCGCACCCTCTCCTCACTCAAGCCGGCTCCGGGGTACCGGATCGTCGGGTATTCCGGCGACGACTTCACCGGTACGTCGTGGACCTTCACCGCCGACAGCACCGACATCCGGAAGAAGATCACCTCACTGAAGGTCATCCTCAGCTCGTCGGCCTGGTTCAGGATCACCAACGTCACCAACGGCCTGGCCCTGGACAGCGGCGGCGACGTCTCCAGCGGCTCCGACCTCAAGCAGCGGACCTGGGACGGTGAGGCCGACCTGCAGTGGCACGCGGTCGACCTCGGCAACGGCTACTGCAAGCTGGAGAACCGCACCAACGGCATGGTCGCCGACGGATGGGGTGCCACCGGCAACGGCGCCACCGTCAGACAACAGGACTGGAACGGCCACACCGACCAGCAGTGGCTGCTCACCCACCGCGGCGACGGCAGGTACTCCATCGCCAACCGCACCACGGGACTCGTCCTGGACAGCGGCGGCAACGTCTCCTCCGGCTCCGCCGCCAAGCAGTGGACGTGGGGCACCAGCACCAACCTGCTGTGGACGTTCACCGCCATCTGAACTATGGACCCGTCCTCACGAGGCTGACTGCGCCGACTGCCCTGACGGCCGCGACCTTTGTCCCGGACCGACCGGGACAAAGGTCGCCTCCAGGTGCCGTCATCGGAAGGATCCTTCGAGCCCGGGAGCGTTCCTACGCTCAGGGAGTCGGCGTACCGGCTCCCAGCTCAGGAGGTCATCATGACGCACACCGGCCGAGTGTCCGTTCAGGCGTCGGCTTCTCAGACGTGAGCTTCCCGGACGTGAGCTTCTCAGACGTGCGGTACCGCGGCTACGCGGGCGAAATCCGCGCTGATGTCTCCGGCGGTCTGCAACAGCAGCGGCATGTGCTCCTCGACGAGCCGCTCGACCGACGTCTCGGCTGCGTGGGCGTTGACGTCGAGCGCCGCGATGACCTGGCCGGAGCCGTCCCGCAGCGGGGCCGCGACCGAGCGGATGCCGGGCGCCGGCTGCTCGCCGGTCAGCGCCCAGCTGCGGGCCCGCACCTCCCGCAGGACCGCCTCGTGTTCCTCCGGGTCGGGCTGTCGGCACGGCGTCAGCCCCGAGCGCGACGGCTCCGCGAGCACCTTCTCCAGCTCGTCGGCAGGCAAGGACGAGAGGATCACTTTGCCCAGGGAGGTGGGCAGCGCCGGGAAACGCGTGCCGATCTGCACCGACAGGGTCACGAGCTTCGGGACGGCGACCCGGGCGACGTACACGATGTCCGATCCGCCGAGCTGGGCCACGGAGCACGACTCGTTGGTCCGCTCCACCAGCCGCTCCATGTGGGGCCGCGCGATGTCCCAGGCCCATGGAGCGCACGTACGCGACCCCGAGTTCGAGCACTCTCGGGGTCAGCGCGAACCCCGCCTCGTCCGAGCGCACGTAACCGAGTTCCTCGAGGGTCAGGAGGATGCGGCGGGCGGTCGGCCTGGCGAGTCCGGTGGCGCCCACGACCTGGGACAGCGACATGGCCGGCTGCCCGGGCCGGAACGCGGCGATGACCTCCAGTCCCCGGGCCGGCGCCTCGATGAAATCCGGTCCTGCTCCCTGACGTGGCACGGGGCTCCTCGGCTGCGATCCGCTTGCGCTTCCCACTCGGACCAGCGGTCGTCCGCGATGCGGACAGCTGGCCACTGCGTGGGCAGCGCACCACACCCGATCCCTTGATCCCCCTTCCCTGATCCCTTGGAGAGCCGCATGCCCGAGAAGCTCGAAACAAAGTCGGAGGAGACCGAGGTCGCGGAAGCCGTCCGCACCGGACTGCTCATCGACGGCAAGACCTACGAGACCGACGAGTGGACAGCCGTCCACGACCCCGCCGCCCCCGACCGGATCGTCGGCCATGCCGCCGCGGCGACGCCCGACCGGTCCCGCGCGGCGGTGGCGGCCGCGGACGCGGCGTTCCCCGGCTGGGCCGCGATGCCCGCCCGTCGGCGAGCGGAGATCATCGGCGAGGCGCTCACCCCGCTCGACGACAGCGCGGCCGACCGGGCAGCGCTGATGACCCGCGAGAACGGCAAGATCTCCCTCGAGAGCCAGATCGAGATGAGCGTCTTCGCCGCCCGCACCCGGGCGGCCATCGACCTGGTCGACTCCCTCGACCAGGTAAGGCACCTCGACGGCCCGCCGCTGACCTCGCACATCCACCGGCTCCCCATGGGTGTGGTCACCGTCATCGTGCCGTTCAACTGGCCGATCGCGATCCTCGGAGCGAGCCTGCCGTACGCGCTGCTGGCCGGGAACACGGCCGTGGTCAAGCCTCCGCCCACCGTGCCGCTGGCCATGGTGCGAACCCTGGAACTGTTCGCCGCGGGACTCCCCGCCGGTGTCCTGAACGTCGTGACCGGCAGCAACGAAGCGGTCGCCCCGCTGCTCACCGATCCCCGCGTCCGCAAGATCGTGTTCACCGGAAGCACGGCCGCCGGCAAGAACATCATGGCCGCCGCCGCGCAGAACCTCGCCTCGGTGACCCTCGAACTCGGCGGCAACGACCCCGCGATCGTCCTCGACGACGCCGTACTCGACCAGGAGCACATCGGACGGCTCGTCCAGGGCGCGTTCCTGACGAGCGGTCAGGTCTGCATGGCCGTCAAACGGCTGTACGTCCACCGCTCCCGCTACGACGAACTCGTCGACGCGCTCGCCACTGCCCTCGACACCCAGCGCGTGGGCCCGGGAACCGACCCCGCCTCGACCATGGGCCCGCTCAACAGCGCCGCCCAGCGCGACAAGGTGACCGCCATGCTGACCGAGGCGGCCGACGCCGGAGTCGAGATCCGCGAACTGGGCACCCTGGCCCCCAACGCCGTCTCCTCAGGAGGACACTTCCTGCGCCCCGCCCTCGTCCTCGATCCCGACCCGGGCCTGAGAATCGTCACCGAGGAACAGTTCGGCCCCGCCCTGCCGATCCTGCCCTTCGACGACGTCGACTCCGTACTGGACCAGGTCAACAACGACTGGTCGGGACTGTGCTCCTCGGTCTGGAGCGGCGATCCCGCCCGCGCGGCGGCCCTCGCGGAACGGCTGCGCACCGGCACCACCTGGATCAACCACGCCAACGCGGTCGCATGCGACGACCGAGCCCCCTTCGGAGGCTTCCGCCAGAGCGGCATCGGACGCGAGATGGGCCCGGACGGCCTGCTCTCGTTCACGGAGCCGCACACCATCACGACGCAGGGCTGAGAAGCCCGTACGCGGCGGTAGGGGCACCCGGTGTCGGGTGCCCCTACCTGTGGGGGTGGGAAAGGCGTCCTTCCTCAAGGGGGGTGGAGGTTTCGGCCTTCCCGGGAGGGAGGAGGAGTCGGTCTCCCGGTGTGAGGGGGAGGGAGACGCGGTCCTCCTGGGGGAGTGACCGTCGGCCGACGGGGGCGGCGGGGTCACTCCTCCCGGTGGTTCGTGTGCCTTGGTCAGTCGTTCGAGCGGTCGGCGGTGACCTTGCCGGAGTCGGGGTTCACGCGCCAGTCGCTGCCGGTGCCGTCGGCGGCGGTGGTGTCGACCTCCCAGGCCTGGTCCGTGCTCTCCTCGTCGAGGTCGACGGAGGTCACCGTGCCCTTGGCGGCGGCGGCCTCGGCGGCCTCCGCGGCGGTCACGGAGCTGCCCTTCAGGGCGGCACGGATCTGCGCGGTCTCGGCGGCGTCGTCACCGTCGTTGTCCTTCTCGGTGTGCGAGCCGAGGACCTTGCCGTTGGCCGGGTTGATCTGGATGCTGTGCCAGGCACCGCCGTTGGTCAGCACGTCGACCTCCCACACGTGGGTCGTGCCCTCGTCGTCCAGGTCGGCCGAGACCGCCGTGCCAGTCGTGTGCTGCAGTGCCGCCCTGATCACGTCGGCGGCCGTGATCTGCCCGGCCTTCGCGTCGGCGGCGTTCTCGGCCTTGTCCTCGGCGTCCTCGTCCTTGTCGCGGGCGGCCTGGTCCTCGGCGCTGTCCTGGGGCGTGTCGTCGGTGTTGTCGGTGCCGTCGCGGTTGTTGTCGTCGTTCGACACCGCCACGGTCTTCTTTGCCACCGTCTCGTCGTCACCCGTGACCGCGATGGCGGTCGCGGTGCCGCCGCCGATCAGGGCGGCGGCCGCGATGGTGGCGATGACGACGTTGCGCTGCATGGGATTCCTCCGGAATACGACTGGTTGCAACCAGTGACGGATGTTGTTGACGGTTGCAGTTGGCTTGTCTGCCTCGTCTGCTTTCGACGGGAACCAATCTGGCCGATCGACGCTGAAGCGAACCTGAAGCCACCTGAAGACCGCTTCAGGTTCGGTTTGCCAAGCTGAAGGCATGCGCCTGTTGATCGTGGAAGACGAAAAGCGGTTGGCCCTGTCGCTTGCCAAGGGACTGACGGCCGAGGGCTTCGCCGTGGACGTCGTCCACGACGGAGTCGATGGCCTGCACCGGGCGAGCGAGGGGGTCTACGACCTGGTGATCCTCGACATCATGCTGCCCGGCATGAACGGCTACCGCGTGTGCGCCGCCCTGCGCGCCGCCGGCCAGGACGTGCCGATCCTGATGCTCACCGCCAAGGACGGCGAGTACGACGAGGCCGAGGGCCTCGACACGGGCGCCGACGACTACCTCACCAAGCCGTTCTCCTACGTCGTCCTGGTGGCCCGCGTGAAAGCGCTGCTCCGGCGGCGCGGGCCGGCGGGCGGAGCCTCGCCCGTGCACACGGTCGGCGACCTGAAGGTCGACACCGCCGCCCGGCGGGTGTTCCTCGCGGAGGACGAGATCACCCTGACCGCAAAGGAGTTCTCCGTCCTCGAACAGCTCGTGATGAGAGCCGGTGAGGTCGTGTCGAAGTCCGACATCCTGGAGCACGCCTGGGACTTCGCGTACGACGGCGACCCGAACATCGTCGAGGTCTACATCAGCACGCTCCGCCGCAAGGTCGGCTCCGCGCTCATCAAGACCGTACGCGGGGCCGGATACAGACTGGAGGCCCGCCCGTGAAGCGTCTTCTCGGCTCCGTCCGGGCCCGCGCCACCCTCGCCGCGACCGTAGTCGTCGCCATAGCCGTGGTCGCCGCGGGCGCCGCCGTACTGCTCTCGCTGCGGTTCACCCTCACCGACAAGTCGGATGCCGAGGCCGACGCCGTGGCCCGCAACGCCGCCTCGGCGCTGGCGAACGGGTTCGCGTACGACGAGCTGAACCTGCCGGACGGCGACGAGAACCCCGTCGAGGTCCTGGACCGGAACGAGAAGCCCGTCGCGGCCGGCGAGGACGTCGAGGCCATGAACGTGACCGCCGTCGCCTCGGACCGGCTGAACTCCGAGACCAACGACGACGCCGACGACAAGGCGGAGGGCGATCGCGCGGCGGAGGACGGGGGCACCCTCTCCGCCGGGGAGATCGCCGACGAGACCTGGTACGGCGAGGGCACCGCGACCGTCGAAGGGGCGACGGCGAAGTACCGGTTCGCCGCGGTCGACGTGATCACGCCGGGAGATGTCCTGCTCACCGTCTACGCGGGCGCCCCGCTCGCCACCGAAGAGGAGGCCGTCAGCACCGCGTTGACGACGATGCTCATCGGGCTGCCCCTGCTGCTGTTGACGGTCAGCGGGGTGACGTACGCCGTCACCAGGCGGGCGCTGCGCCCCGTCGAGGGCATCCGCGCCGAGATGGCGGCCATCACCGCCTCCGAGGACCTCTCCCGCCGTGTCCCCGAGCCGGACACGCACGACGAGATCGCCCGCCTGGCCCGCACGACGAACGAGACCCTCGCCGCCCTGGAGACCTCGGTCGAGCGGCAGCGCGCCTTCGTCGCCGACGCCTCGCACGAACTGCGCAGCCCCATCGCGTCCCTGCGCACCCAGCTCGAAGTGGGCGCCGCGCACCCGGAGTTGCTGGACCTGGACGGGGCCGTCGAGGACACCGTACGACTGCAGAGCCTCGCCGCCGACCTGCTGCTGCTCGCCCGCCTGGACGCGGGGGAGCGGCCCCCGCCACACGCGCGCTTCGACCTGGCGAAGGTCGTGGCGGAGGAGGTGTCCTCCCGGGACGGAGTGACCCTCGACAGCGTCAGGTCCGTGGAGGTGCGCGGCTCCCGCAACCAGATCTGCCGTGTCCTGGGCAACCTCCTGGACAACGCCCGCCGCCACGCCCGCGACCGCGTCGCCGTCACCCTGCACACGGACGCCGGCCAGACGGTCCTCCAGGTCGCCGACGACGGCTCGGGCGTCCCCCTCGCCGACCGCGACCGTATCTTCGAACGCTTCGTCCGCCTCGACGAATCCCGAGCCCGGGACGACGGCGGCGCCGGCCTGGGCCTCGCCATCGCCAGGGACATCGCCGTACGCCACGGAGGCACATTGACAGTCACCGACGCCCCCGGCGGAGGCGCCTTGTTCGAACTGAGGCTGCCGCTCACCGGCCGGATGGCCGCGCAGGACGACTGAGCCGTACTCAGATGTCCCGGAAGATCTCGATCTGCGCCCCCACCGTGTTGAGCCGCTCCGCCAGATCCTCGTACCCCCGGTTGATGACGTACACGTTCCGCAGTACCGACGTGCCCTCGGCCGCCATCATCGCCAGCAGGACGACCACGGCGGGGCGCAGCGCGGGTGGGCACATCATCTCGGCGGCGCGCCAGCGCGTCGGGCCCTCGACCAACACCCGGTGGGGGTCGAGGAGTTGGAGGCGTCCGCCGAGGCGGTTGAGGTCGGTGAGGTAGATCGCGCGGTTGTCGTAGACCCAGTCGTGGATCAGGGTCTTGCCCTGCGCGGAGGCCGCGATGGCCGCGAAGAAGGGGACGTTGTCGATGTTCAGGCCCGGGAACGGCATCGGGTGGATCTTGTCGATCGGCGCCTCCAGCTTGGAGGGCCGGACGGTGAGGTCCACCAGACGCGTACGGCCGTTGTCCGCGAAGTACTCCGGCGTACGGTCGTGATCGAGGCCCATCTCCTCCAGGACCGCCAGCTCGATCTCCAGGAACTCGATCGGCACCCGACGCACCGTCAGCTCCGACTCGGTGACGACGGCGGCGGCCAGCAGGCTCATCGCCTCGACCGGGTCCTCCGAGGGCGAGTAGTCCACGTCCACGTCGATGTTCGGCATGCCGTGCACGGTCAGCGTCGTCGTGCCGATGCCTTCCACACGTACGCCCAGTGCCTCCAGGAAGAAGCACAGGTCCTGGACCATGTAGTTGGACGAGGCGTTGCGGATGACGGTCGTGCCGTCGTGGCGCGCGGCGGCGAGCAGCGCGTTCTCGGTCACCGTGTCCCCGCGCTCGGTCAGCACGATCGGCCGGCGGGGGGTGACGGACCGGTCCACCCGGGCGTGGTAGAGCCCCTCGGTGGCGGTGATGTCCAGACCGAACCGGCGCAGCGCGATCATGTGCGGCTCGATCGTCCGCGTACCGAGGTCGCAACCGCCCGCGTACGGCAGCTTGAACTGGTCCATACGGTGCAGCAGCGGGCCGAGGAACATGATGATCGAGCGCGTACGGCGGGCCGCCTGCGCGTCGATGGTGCCGAGGTCGAGGTCTGCCGGGGGCACGATCTCCAGGTCCACCCCGTCGTTGATCCACCGGGTGCGTACGCCGATGGAGCCGAGCACCTCCAGCAGGCGGTACACCTCCTCGATGCGGGCCACTCGGCGCAGCACCGTGCGCCCCTTGTTCAGGAGGGTCGCGCACAGCAGCGCCACGCACGCGTTCTTGCTGGTCTTCACGTCGATGGAGCCGGAGAGCCGACGGCCGCCGACCACGCGTAGATGCATCGGACCCGCGTACCCCAGCGAGACGATCTCACTGTCCAGGGCTTCACCGATTCGGGCGATCATCTCAAGGCTGATGTTCTGGTTCCCGCGCTCAATGCGGTTCACGGCGCTCTGACTGGTGCCGAGCGCCGCGGCCAGCTGCGTCTGTGTCCAGCCCCGGTGCTGACGGGCGTCACGGATGAGCTTGCCGATGCGTACGAGGTAGTCGTCGTCCATGGCGGCAGGCTATCTCGGATATGAGATGTCGAAATCTCAGGGGGTCCATTGGAGTGAGGGGAGTGACACCTCCTCAGGAGCGGCCCCAGTGACGCCTGGTGAGGCCGGCTCCACGGCGACGCCGGGTGGCGGTCCGTGTCCTGCGCCACCCGAAGGGGCCGGGCAGATCGAACGATGTGGTCCGGCGCCCGGTGCTGCTGCGCGTGTGCCGCGGCCCGTGCCGGCCACCCGTGGTGATGGACCAGGAGCGCCGGTTGATGTTCAACCGCACCCCCGGCAGAATCCGGAAACTCTTGCGGAACGTGAGGGGCATGTCCGCCTCCTTTCGCTCACCGATGGGTACCCCGGATACCGGCCGGCACGCCGCCCCGGCACGGCTACCGCTGTTCGGGTCTGCCTACGCGGCTTGGTGAAGTCCGGTGCGGACCGCGCCCGCTTGAGGGCCGCAGGCCCCGATAGGGGCGCGGGGCTGTATTGATATGCGGCTCCGCCGCGTGGGCGCGACCAGCCACAACGAACCCGCAGCTTGAAACTGCGCAACCCAGCGGAGCGCCTACGCAGGCAGCGCCCCGCTCTGTGCCGCCTTGCGGTGGCGCGCGCTCAGGCGGGAGCCCGACTCACGGCGGGCGGCGCGGCGCAGGAGGGGTATCGCGAGGAGGAACCCGAGGACTGCCCAGGCGGTCAGCACCAGAGCGACCATGGGCAGCTCCCAGGAGCCGGCCGGCTCGGCGGCCCGTGCGGCGTCCGGCAGCAGCGCCGAGCGCAGGCCCTGCGCCATCCACTTGAGCGGGAAGACCGAGGCCACCTGCTGGACCGGCCCGGGCATCACGGTGAGCGGGAACACCGCTCCGGAGGCGAACAGCAGCCCCATCACGGGCAGCATGATCAACGCCAGCGCCTCGCGCGGGTTGGGCAGCACGGCGCCCAGGGCCGCGCCCAGCGGTACGACGGCGAGCAGCCCGAGCGTGGTGACCCACAGCAGCGTCAGCCAGCCGCCCGGACCGCGCGGCAGTGGCCCGTCCGCCAGCAGCGCCGTGGTTACCAGGAGCAGGGCCAGGGTGCCGACCGCCGTGACGACCACCAGCAGACACTTGGCGACGAGATAGGCCGGTATCCCGCCGGGCGTGGCGCGCAGCCGCAGCAGGGCGCCCTCCTCCCGCTCGGTCACGAGCATCTGCGGGAGGGTGATCAGCCCGATCTGGAACAGCCCATAGGCGGCGAAGCCCGCGAGCGCCAGGTGGGCCATCGGGGTATCGGTGCCGGGCACATCATCACTGATGTAGGCGGCGATCAGCAGCGCGACGACCACATTGGTCAGATGGCCGGACATCTCCTTGGGATTGCGGAGGAGGTGCCGCAGCTCGATGCCGCCGCGAAGGAAGCCGGCACGCCAGTAGCGGCGGGTGGGGCGGCGCGGTTGCTTCGTCCCGCCCGGTGCGTCACTCACGTCCGCCACGTCGGCCCTGTCCATCTTGTTCGCCACATGTGTCTCCCTCATACGGCCTGTGCCTCCCCGTCCATGGCCCCGTCCACGACCGCGTCCCTGCCGTCGTCCTCCCGATGCACCATGTGCAGATACGTGTCCTCCAGCGTCGGGCGGCGGACCTCCAGACCGGCGATCGGGCCGTCCGCGTCCCGGTGGAGTTCCCAGACCAGCCGAGAGGGGTCATCGGTACGTTCGCGGTGGGACGTCCCGTCGTCGGCCGTCCAGCGGACCTCGGCCTGTGCGGCGGCCCGCCGGGCCAGTTCCGCCGGGGTGCCACAGACCCGGATCCGTCCGCCGACCAGCATGGCGATCCGGTCGGCGAGCCGCTCGGCCTCCACCAGGTCATGTGTGGTGAGCAGGACGGTGACGCCCTCGTCGCGGGCCAGCCGTTCGACCAGGACGTGGAACTCGTGCCGCGCCTCCGGATCGAAGCCGGTGGTCGGCTCGTCCAGGAAGAGGAGCTCGGGGCGGCCGACGATGCCGAGCGCGACATCCAGCCGCCGGCGCTGGCCGCCGGACAGCCGGTCCACCTGCCGACCGGCCTGGTCGGTGAGGCCGACCAGGGCCAGCAGTTCGGTGGGGTCGCGCGGGTCGGGGTAGTACGTCGCGAAGTGCGCCAGCAGCTCGGCGACCCGCCAGCGGCGGTGGTCGCGCCAGGACTGCAGGACCAGTCCGATCCGGCCGCGCCAGGCGTCGTCGCCCCGCTCCGGATCCGCACCGAGGACCCGGACCTCCCCGGCGGAGCGCTGCCGGAAGCCCTCCAGGATCTCGACGGTGGTGGTCTTCCCGGCGCCGTTGGGCCCGAGCAGTGCGAAGACCTCGCCGCGGTGGATGTCCAGATCGATGCCGCGGAGGACGTCGACGTCGCCGTACGCCATGGTCAACTCGCGTACCTGGATGATGGGTTGGGCGGGCGTGAGCGTCGTCATCGTCCTGTCTCCGCGGGGTGCTGCGGTTGTGCCGCCCCGGTCGCGGCCTTCGTGGGAGCGTCGTCCGCCGGCGGGCCGGGCGCCGCCGTGGGCCCGGCGCCCTCGACGATCGCCCGGAGCGCCGCCACGTGCCCCTCGAAGGCGGTGCGGCCGCGGTCCGTCAGCCGTACCTTCGTACGCCGCTTGCGGCCGCCGCCCTCCTTGTGGATCTCCAGGTATCCGGCCTCTTCCAGGGTGTGCAGCTGCTTGGAGAGCGCGGAGTCGCTGAGCGAGAGGCTGTCGCGGATGAACGCGAAGTCCGCCCATTCGGTGGTGGCGAGCAGCGCGACCACCGACAGCCGGGTGGAGGGATGGATCAGCTCGTCGAAGCCGGCGGGGGTACTCATCGGCCCGCCTCCTCGTCGGCCGCCGGTTCGCCGCCGCTCCGCACCGAGTCGGCCGCCCAGCGGTTGGCGGGACCGAGGGAGAGCAGGTACACGGCCACCGCGGCCGTGGCCTGGATGAGGCCGGCGTAGATCGGCTCCAGTGGCTCGGTCAGGTGGTCCGACAGCACGATCGTCCCGCTGACCAGCACCGCCTCCGCACCGAACGCGGCCCACATACGCCCGGGGCAACGAGTGTGGTGCAGTTGCATCCGGCTCCTGCGGCTGCTCATCACGATCAGCACGCTCAACAGGCCGACGTAGGCGGCCACGAGCAGTCCGACGCCCCACTGGGGCAGGTCCATGCCCACGACGGCAAGGAACACCCACATGAGCGCGGCCGTGCCGTAGGTCATGCCGCGCCCGCCGGACACGGAGCGCTCGAACTCGTCGTACACCCGCTCCTGCGGCACCCGGATGCGCTGCAGATCCTTCCAGGCCTGTTCGGCATCCATCGGTGTGCTCACGGCCATCGCCTCCCCGTGACGAGCCCCATTCGACTTTCCCATCGGGAAAGTTACTCCTGACTTTCCCGGAAGGCAAGTCAGGAGTGTGCGGGGTCGGTGTGACGGAGCAGCCGTCCTGTCCTGCCTCTGGGAGCGTGGCCTGCTGTCGGGTGCCGGCCTGGGGTTGGACGGACGAAGTGAGACGTCGGCCTTCGTGATGTCTCACTGCTGCCGGCCACTGCGGGCGAGGACGGAAAATCTCAGCCGCGTGGCCAGTTGGCGCTGGTGCCGGACCAGGGTGCAGCGCCAGAACAGTCGACGGCGTAGCCGCGCGCCGGGCAGTACTCGGGGCGACCTGCGCCACGGCGCCCTGACAGGTCGGGGGCGCTCCTTCGTCTTGGCCCAGGGGCAGAACGCCCAGAGGGCGGAACGAGGGCACGTTCGCGACCCCTCAGTCGAGACAGAACTCGTTGCCCTCGATGTCCTGCATCAGTTGGCACGACTCGTTGTAGTCATCGGCAAGCAGCAGTCGCCCACGTACCGCGCCGAGCGCGACCAGTCGTGCGCACTCGGCCTCGAGTGCGGCGAGGCGCTCTTCGCCCACGAGTCCGGTGCCGACCCGCACGTCAAGATGCACCCGATTCTTGACGACCTTGCCTTCGGGAACGCGCTGGAAGTACATCCGCGGGCCCACACCCGAGGGATCCATGCAGGCAAACCCTGAACCCTGACGCTCGGGCGGCAGCGAGCGATCGTAATCGCCCCAAGTGGCGAACCCCTCCGGTGGCGGCGGTACGACGTACCCCAACACCTCGCACCAGAAACGAGCGACGCGCTCAGGTTCCGCACAGTCGAAGGTGACCTGGAACTGCTTGATCGGTGACATCGGTCCACGGTAGTGGCGCGTGCTGTTGATCGAACCCCCGGGGTGTCACCGCCGCGCGGGTCGAGGTCTCGCGGGACATGGGTGGCGCCGACGGACCGGATTGCCTGAGGCGAGGGCCAATTCGTATGAGACGGGACACCAGTGCCCCACGTCACTCGAATTTCAGCGAGACGAAACTACTGGTCGTCAACCCTCGGTGACGACGATCAGCCTTCGAGGAAGCAGCGCAACCGATGTCCTGTCTCAGTCGATCATGGACAGGGTCGGCCTGTGACCTGGAGTGCTCACGATCGATTGAGAAGCGATCTATGACTTGTCTCGTTTGATCGTGGGCATCGGGGCTGTTCGACAGTGTCCGACCCCGGATGCCTGGGCTATCAGTGGTGGAACAGTCGCATCCCGGTCCGGGCGAGCGTGATGTGGTGCTCGCGGCAGGCGGTCTCGATCTCGTCGGACCTGATGGAGCCGCCCGGCTCCGCGATGTAGCGGACGCCGTGGCGGTGGGCATGGTCGACGTTGTCGCGGAACGGCAGAGCGCCGTCGGAGGCGAAGGCGACACCGTCAAGGCGTCGCAGCCATTGGGCGCGCTCCTCGGGGGTTAGCTCTTCGACGGGTGTGGTCAGAGCCCGCTCCAGGTGCTTGGCCTCGTTCAGGGTGAGGTCGCCCTCGACGAAGCGGATCTGCCAATTGATCCGGTCCTGGCGCCGGACGTCGGGGCGGAAGGCAAGGGCGCGGACGGCTGGGTGGCGCCGCAGCCACCAGGTATCGGTCTTGGCTCCGGCCAGACGTGTGCAGTCGACGCGGGACTGCTGGCCGGCTCCGACGCCCAGCGTCATCCCACCCCGCAGGTAGCACACGGAGTTGGATTGGGTGAAGCGCAGGACGGCCAACCCCAGCAGCAGGTCTTCCAGGGCCGTTGCGGGGAGCTCATCCCCGACGGTTCGGTCGAGCAGGGCGGAAGAAAGCTGCACCTCGTCACGTTGCTGCGTCAGGCGCAGGCCGAAGACTTCCCGTGATTCGTGACGCGGGGGCACGAATGCTTCGTTGGCCTCCATGATCAGGAAGCGGCCGTTCTTCTTCCTGCTGAGCTGTGCGACAGTGCCTGGCGCGTAGCCGGGAGCAATGATGCCGTCACAGACCATGCCGGTCAGCAGTTGAGCGAGTTCGGCGTCGACCGGGTGCGAGACGGCGGCGAAGTCGCCGTAGGAAGACTTCGGGTCCGCATCCCGGGCGCGCAAGTAGGCACTGCTGACAGCCCCCACCTCGTCTCCGGCGATGCCGAAGAGCTCCGCGGTGACGTCATCGACCGGCCCGGAGACGGCCGCGCCGGCTGGCGAGACGTGTTTGAAGGATGCGGCTGCCGGCCTGCCCAATGCCCGGCTGGCCTGGTGCACGAGCTGCCATCCGTTGAGGGCGTCCAACACGTTGATGAAGGACGGTTCTCCGTGCAGGAGTCGAACCGGCCACCCGGCAGGTGACAACGGTGCGGCGCTTGCCGCTGCTTGGTGGGGGTTGATGCCGTAGCGCAGTTCCACGTCCTGGCCTCCTCAGCGGGACATCGCTGACGGAGGCGCCCAGGCGGTCGACGCTCACAATCGGGACACGGCCGCTCCCCGGTGGTACTCCACCCGCGCCAGTTGCGGCCAAGCACGACTTTACCGACCGACAGAGCGATTGACCGCCCGAATGCGTCGAAGCTGAGTAGGTGTTTTTGAACCCGAAACTCGCTCAGGGGCTGGATGTTGGCCGGCCTCCTTCAGTGCGGAGGGCCCGCCGCGCGGCGGGCCCCTCGCTCGGCTTGCTGGTGGCAGGTTCAGAGCTTGACGATCATCTTTCCGATGTTCTCGCCGCGCATCATCGCGAAGAAGGCGTCCAGGGTGTTGTCGAGGCCCTCCCGCACCGTTTCGCGGTAGCGGAGCTTGCCCTCGGCGAGCCAGCCGCCGACCTCGTGGACGAAGTCGGGCTGGAGGTCCAGTTCCTCGCTGAACATGAACGACAGGATGTCCGAACGCGTCACCAACAGGTTCCACAGGTTGCGCGGCCCCACGACCTTCTCGCCGTTGTACTGGGAGACCATCCCGCACAGGACGACGCGGGCGTGCAGTTTGAGCGCGCCGATCGCCGCCTCCAGATGCTCGCCCCCGACGTTGTCGAAGAAGACGTCGATGCCCTCGGGCGCCGCCTTGGCCAGCTGCTCGGCGACCGGGCCGTTCTTGTAGTTGAACGCCGCGTCGTAGCCGTACTCCTCGACCAGCAGCTTGACCTTCTCGTCCGAGCCCGCGCTTCCTATCACGCGTCCGGCGCCCTTCAGCTTGGCGATCTGACCGACCTGGCTGCCGACCGCGCCCGCCGCACCGGAGACGAACACTGTGTCGCCTTCCTTGATCTTCGCGAACCGCTCCAGCCCGATGTAGGCGGTGAGGCCGGTGACGCCGAGCACGCCCAGGTAAGCGGTGAGAGGCGCAAGATTCGGGTCCACCTTCTGGGCGGTCGCCGCGTCGAGGACCGCGTGGTCGCGCCAGCCGAGAACGTGCACCACGTAATCGCCGGGCGCGAAACCCTCGGCGTTGGACACCAGGACGCGGCCGACCGCCGGACCGTCCATCGGTGCGTTCACGTCGTACGGCTCGATGTAGGACTTCTTGTCGCTCATCCGGCCACGCATGTAGGGGTCGACCGAGAGGTACTCGTTGGTGACCAGGAGCTGACCCGGGCCGGGCGTGCTGAGGTCCACCTCGCGCAGCGAGAAGTCGGACGCCGTCGGCCGGCCCTCCGGGCGGGTGTCCAGGTGCCAGGCGCGGGCGGTGGTGGGCAGGGTCTGCTCGGACATGTGGATCAAGTCCCTTCGGAGAGAAAGTGGTACTCGGGGAGGTAGTGGTCAGAAAGGTCTGTCTTGGGCCGGCAGGCCGACCGGGTCGCCCGCGGATCCTGCTGTCGAGCCTCTGTCGGGCGCTGTGGTCGGTCGTGCCGCGGCGGGAGGTGATCAGAGGTTCTGGTTGACCAGGCCGATGTACTCGCCCAGCTGGTACTCGACGTCGAGGCCCTTTTCAGCGGCCAGTGCGCCGAGCCCGACCGCACGCGCGGCGAATCCCGGCTGCGTCAGTGTGTCCGCGAACTCGCCGAAGGCGGCGACCAGGTCGGCGTCCGGCGGCAGTGTCGCCCGGTTGACCATGGACTTCGCGGTCGCCAGTGCCTGCCGGTCGAAGGAGGCGAGGCGGGCGACCGTCGCGTCGACGAAGGCGTCGAGTTCCGCGTCGGGCAGGGTGCGGGTGACCCATCCCCAGCGCTCGGCCAGGTTGGCGTCGTAGTCGGCACTGGTCAGGATCGCCTCCAGTGCGCGGTCGCGGCCGATGGAGCGCGGGAGCCGTTCGGCGCCGCCTCCGCCGGGGACGATGCCGATGCCGACCTCGGGCTGGCCGAAGAACGCCTTCTCGCGGCTGGCGTAGCGCAGGTCGCAGGCGAGGGCCAGCTCGTTGCCGGCGCCGCGGGTGCGGCCCCGGATGGCCGCGATGCTGACGAACGGAGCCTTGGTCAGCCGCAGGACCATGTCGGTCCAGACCGGGTTGTCGTCCTCGTGCTCGGGCTGGGGGAGGTCGGCGCCTGCGGCGCCGTCGTAGTGGTTGATGAAGAAGTCGGGGAGTTCGCTGCTGAAGACGACGACCTGGATGTCCGGGTCGTTCTCGAGCTCCTTGACGATTCTGTGCAGCGTCACGACGGACTCGGGAATCACCAGGTTCACGGGAGGATTCGCGAACGTGATCCTGGCGGTCCGCGGGGTGGTCCGCTCCAGGCGGATCGTGCTGGGCTGGCTCATGGCGTGGTCCCTTTCTTAGGGGGTTGCGTGGCCGTGATCGCGTCGACACGGCCACGGACCTGTTGCGCCTGGTGGGGATGCGGGTGCCGCCGCTTTGTCCGTCGGAGCGGCATCGCTACGGCAGGCCCGCCTGCACCTGTGTGGCATGGTGTGCGCGCCGTTCGAGCTGATGACGAGCACGGTTTTCTCACGTCAGGGGTGTGCGGGGTTCAGATGGTGGCCGGGGCGCCGGCCGGAGTGCCTTTCGAGAGGTCGGCAGCCTGGCTGTCGGCCTTGGGCCGGCCGAGCATCAGGAGCGAGACGGCTGCGGCCAGGGCGACCGCAGCGGCGCCGACCCAGAGCGCCGGGATCAGTCCGTCCACGAACGTGGAAGCGGACTCGTAGCCACCCTGGGAGGAGAAGACGGCGGCCAGCGATGCGACGCCGATGGCGCCGCCGACCTCACGGATGGCGTTGTTGGCACCGGAGGCGATGCCTTCCTCCTCGGTGCGGACGGTGCTCATGACGAGGTTCGCGCTGGGGGCGAAGAACATGCCCATACCGACTCCGCAAACGATCAGGGCCGGCAACAGGGAGGTGTACGACACCTGTGGTTCGACGACCGTCGCCCAGAGTCCCAGGCCCACGGCGTTGAGGGCCATGCCCACCGCGACGACGGGGGCGCCGCCGATGCGGTCGGAGACCGCGCCTGCGATGGGTCCGGCGATCATCGGCATGGCGGTCCAGGGCAGCATGCGCACGCCGGCTTCCATGGGCGAGTAGCCGCCGACGGTCTGCAGGTACTGGCTGAGGAGGAAGATCGACCCGAACATGCCGAGGAGCATCAGCAGGCTGGCCGCGTTGATGGCGCTGAAGGCGCGGTGGCGGAAGAGGCGCATCGGCAGCATCGGGTTCTCGACGCGCTGTTCCCACAGGACGAAGGCGATGAGCAGGGCAGGGCCCGCGATGAAACCGCCCAGCACCAGGGTGCTGGTCCAGCCGTCGGCGTTGCCGCGGATCAGGGCGTAGACGATGCCGAACAGACCGCCGCTGGCCAGGGCCGTGCCGACGAGGTCGAGGCTCGGGTTCGGGCCGTGGCTCTCCTTGAGCCGCAGCAGGGCGAGCGGTATCAGGATCAGCCCGAGCGGGACGTTCACCCAGAAGATCCACTGCCAGGAGAGGTGCTCGGTGAGCGTGCCGCCGATCAGGGGTCCGGTGGCGACGGCGACGCCGCTGGCCGCGCCCCAGATACCGAATGCCGCGCCGCGCCGCTCGGGCGGGACGGCGGCCGACAGCAGGGTGAGTGTCAGGGGCGTCACGATGGCGGCCCCGACGCCCTGCGCCGCTCGGGCGGCGATGAGTTCGTTCATCCCCGGGGCGAGCGCGGCCGCGGCGGACGCGGCGGTGAAGATGCCGAGCCCGAGGACGAACAGCCGTCGCCGTCCGAACCGGTCACCCAGCGAGGCGCCGAACATCAGCAGGACCGCGAAGGTGAGGGTGTAGGCGCTCACCGTCCATTCGAGGTCCTCAAGTGCGCCGCCGAGGTCCTCACGGATCGAGGGCAGGGCGGTGGTGACGATCAGATTGTCGAGCGCGGTGATGAATCCCGCCGCGCTGGTGATGACCACGGCCCATGCGGCGGTGCCGCGCCGGGCTGGTTGCTGCTGCTGGGACATGACTTCCTCATCGCAGACGGGACGAGTGCTGATGAACAAAGGTGGCTGCCGCGGGGGCGAGCGGCATGGTTCGCCGACGCGCCCGACCACCCCGGAAGTCGTCGACGGCCACCGTTGGCCGACTGATGCTCAGGTGGGGTGGGGTGGGGGTCGGCGTGACAAATTCGTGGGGTGACGCGGAAGAAGGCGTGGATGTCGCCGACAAGGCGTGTTGCGGTTGTTCCATGGCCCCGAGGCGATCGCATGAGCCGTACTGATGGAACGTCACTGCGCGGGTGAATCGACGGGTCGCACCTGTGAGGTTCCTTCAGCCGAGGACGTGATCACCACGGGTGCGAGCTGATCGAGCGGCGCCCTGTCAGCACGTAGCTCTGGCCGGGGCGTTCGCTTGAGCGGCCTCGACCGGAATTCGGGCGGTCGTCTCAACGGTGTCGGTCAGGCGGGCCGGGTGCCGAAGAGGTAGAAGTTGCCGATGTCGATCACGAAGGGAGCCGCGTAGTCGGGGTAGCGCTCGATGATGGCCTGCTTGTAGGCCTCGCCGTCGTCACCGAGCAGGTCACTGGCGGCCTCCAGGTACGCGGCCATCTCGGCGAAGACGGCCTGTCCTGCGGGCAGCCCGTGTCCGGGCAGGACCGTGTCGTAGGACGGGTCGGCGAGCTCCTGCAGGATGACCTGCCAGCGGGCGATGTCGTTGTTTCCGACGAACGCGTGGGTGTGGTGGTAGACGAGGTCCTGTGCCACCAGTACGCCCTGCTCGGGCAGCCGGATCAGCAGCTGGTCGCTGGTCTCACCGCCGGAGACGGTTTCGAAGACGAAGGTGACACCGTCGATGACCTCGGTGCCCGGGGTGATCAGGTCGGTGGGTGCCACTTCCGCTGCCGGGACCGGGACGCCGTTCAAGTCCTGGAGGTCGCCGCGGGCCGCCATCTGATCCCGTACGACCGCCAGTGCGTGAATGGGTGCGTTGAAGCTGGCTGCGCCATGGTAGTGGTCCGGGTGGTCATGGGTGACGATGAGCCGGTCCAGCGGCTTGCCGAGTCCCTTGGCGTATTCGACGACCTCGTCGGCGTCTGCGACGTTGACCTGACCGTCCACCGCGATGAGCAGGTTCGGGGTTTCGATCAGCTGGGTGGTGACGTTCAGACCCGTGTCGGGAGCCATGTAGCTGTGGACCCGCACGATGCCCTTGTCGATGACGGTGACTGTGCCCCTCATTGCTCTACTCCTTCTAAGTCTCTCGCCCGAGAAGATCGCCCTGTGACTGGGGGCGGGGATCTCTTCGGCCGTCTTGCTTCATATGACGGGAGCTGGGTTCTCGCCCCAGGTGGACATCACGTGTCGGATCTGCGCCTGGCACCGGGGCAGTCGCCCCGTCCAAGGGAAGCGCGAGCCATCCACGACCACCTCCGAGTCGTAAAGACGAAAGCCGCTTGTCGAGGGCTCACCACCTCAGAGAGCACGAGCGGCACGGCGCGCCGACGCCTCAGGCGGCCGGGTCGACGGCGTAGCGCAGGTATCTGCCCGGAGGCCGCCCTGACGGTCACGGCATTCGTCACCAAGAGCGCTGTCGTAGTCCTGCTGATGCTTCTGACTTCGGTGATCGACGTCGCCTTGTGGTCCTCCTGCGGTGCAGCGCGAGTGCACTGAGCACCCAGGCATGACGCTACGGAGGAAGGGAGGGAAGCGGATCTGTCACCTCATCTGTCACAGGGCTGCCAAGCGCAGGTCAACTGGCGGTGTCGCGAATGGTCCCGGCTGCAGTGAGCCATTAAGATTTCAAGCAAATGAACCTGTTGTATGGACGGCACCAGGAGCAGGCAGCCCTCGACCGGATCCTTGACGCCGCTGGTCAAGGCGCCGGGGCGGCTCTGATGGTGTGGGGCGAACCCGGTATCGGCAAGACCGCCCTGCTCGACTACGTGGCCGAAGCAGCTGGTGGAGACTTCACCGTCGTGAGATGCCGGGGTACCCGTCTGGAGTCGGGGGTGGCGTTCGCCGGCCTGCATGAACTGCTGTGGCCGGTGAAGGACCGGATCAGCACACTCCCCAAGCCGCAGGCCAACGCCTTGAACGGAGCACTCGGCATCAGCGGTGACGTGGCGGACCCGTTCCTGATCAGCGTGGCCGTACTGACGCTCATCGGCGATTTGGCCGGGGAGCGGCCTGTGCTGATCGCCGTCGACGATGCCCACTGGCTGGACGAGCCCTCCGCACGGTGCCTGGCCTTCGTGGCGCGCCGCCTGCGCGCCGAGCCCGTGGCCATGCTCCTGACCGGACACGACGATCCCGTGGAGGGACCGTGGGAGGAACTGGCGGCGATGGAGGTCCGTGGGCTGGGCGACGAGGACGCCCGGCTGCTGGCCGGTGCCGTCGCTCCGCACGCCGACGAGGGGGTGATCCGCCGCACGGTCCGGGCGGCGGCCGGCAATCCGCTCGCGCTCCAGGAACTGCCCACGTCCATGGCGGCGGGCGATATCTCGACGCACCCTCTCGCCGGTGAGCAGATCGCCGTCGGGCCCCGCCTGCGCCGTACCTTCCGTGCCCGCATCGTGAGGTTGTCCGCGCCCGCCCGCACCGCGCTGCTTCTCATCGCCGCCGATGACCGCAGCGACCGGAACACCATGTGCCGGGCGGCTCTTGTGCTCGGCCTCGACTCGGCCGCGTGGGACGAGGGGATGCACTCGGGTCTGCTCACCACGCGTTCGGACGGTCGGATCTGCCTGCGCCACCAGTTGATGGGGGCGGTGGTCTACGAGGAGGCGCCGGCCGCGGACCGGCAGGCGGTTCATCGCGCGCTCGCCTCCGTGCTGACCGGTGAGAACGCCGACGAGTTGCGCCCCTGGCACCTTGCCGCGGCTGTGGAAGCCGCGGGCGGACCTGACGGGGAGGTGGCCCGGCTGCTGGAGGAGTCGGCCGATCGCTCCTGGGCACGCGGCGGCTGTGCCACGGCCGGCCGTGCCCTGCGGCGCGCGGCGGCGCTGTCCCCCTCCACGGACGACGCGGCCAGGCGGCTGGCTCACGGAGCGAAGGCGGCCTGGCAGGCCGGCCAGGCCGATATGGCGCGGGACATGCTGGCGCGGGCCGAACGGATCTCCTCCGAAGCCAAGGTCGCGGACCTCAGTGAGGGGTTGCGTGGGCTGATCGAGTTCACGCACGGCCATCTCGAGATCGCCTGCCGTCGGCTTGCCCGGGACATGGAACGGGTGGCCGATCCCGGGCAGGCGTTCACGCTCGGCAACATGGCGCTGTGGGCGGCCTGGGCGGCCGGGCACGGCGAACTGCAGCGCGAGACGCTCCACCGGCTCGAGCGGCGGCTTTCACAGGGGGACTTCCCGGACACCGGTCTGTTGCTGCGCGCATGGTGGACGGAGGACCGGAGCGGCGGCGCCGATGACCGCGAACAGGTGGCGGCCCTCGGCGGTCAGGGCCTCGACCGGCTCAGCGGCACTTCCTGGCCTCTGATGCCACCGGCCCCGCTGGGGGTGGCCTGGGGCATCGAGCACGTCCTTGGGGAGGGCCTCCACCGGGAAATCGACCAGCTGCGGCAGACCGACCAGGTGACCGCCCTGACCCAGGCGCTGGCCCAGACCGTGACGGTCGACATCGCGCAAGGATCCTGGGCCTTCGCCGAGGCGAACACCATCGAGGGACTCCGCGTGGCACAGGAGATCGGCGACGAACACTCGGCGTCGCAGTACCGCAACTGTCTCGGATGGCTGGCAGCCGCGCGAGGCGATGAGCGGACCGTCGCGGACCATGCCGCCCGGACCGCCGAGGTCTGGGTGCCGCGCGGAGGGCGCGTCTTCAGCGCGGCCGCGCAGTGGACCCTCGGTATGTCGGCGCTCTTCGCCGGCCGCGCCGAGGACGCTGTGGGCCGCCTGGTCCGGCTGACCGAGGACGGGCACCACGCGGCGCACCCCACCATCGCGCTGCTGGCCGCGCCTGACACCGCTGAAGCCGCGGTCCAGGCCGGGCAGCGGGCGACTGCCGAGGAACAGGCGTGGTTGCTGCGGCGGTGGGCGGAGCGGTCCCATGCGCCCTGGGCGGTCTCCGCAACGCACCTGGTCCATGCCCTGCTGGAGTCCGGAGCTGATGCGGACAAGCACTTCCGGCTAGCGCTGGACGTCCCCGGAGCCCAGTCGCGGCCCTTCGCCTACGCCCGCACCCGCCTGCTGTACGGCGAGTGGCTTCGCCGGGCCCGCCGCCGTAGCGACGCACGGATCCAGCTGGCGGAAGCCGCGGAAACCTTCCGGCGACTCGACGCGGCTCCCCTGCTCGCCCGCACCCGGGCCGAACAGGAGCTGAGCGGGCAGCAGGTGCGCCGCGACTCGGCACCGGACCGGGACGCCCCAACGGTCCTGACCGCGCAGGAGGCGAGAGTCGCACGGCTGGCCGCGGAGGGACTCACCAACCGGGAGATCGGGGCACAGCTATTGATCAGCCCCCGCACGGTGGGCTATCACCTGGCCAACGTGTTCCCCAAGCTCGGCATCGTCTCGCGCGCCGACCTCGCGCGCGTCGACTTCGAGGAAGGGCTGCGCTTGAAGGGGTGACCGGCGGTATCCCAATGCTGCTCGGTGGCTCGCCGATGCCCGGGTTCTTACCGTAGAGATGATCTCACGGTCCCTTGGGTTGGGTCAGCCGTCGCACCAGGTCTACCCAGGTGGCCTGCAGGCGTGCGGTGGCCACACCGCGTTCCTTGCGCAGGTAGTCCGCCGCTTCGAAGCTCGTGAAGGCGAGCAGGGCGTGGGCGAGCATGTCATGGTCTGCGTCAACCCCTGTCTCGCGCAGGAGAGTTGAGACATGACCGTGGAAGGCCTGGCCGGTGTTCGAGGCGTTGCGGCGTGTGTAGGGCACCTGGCGTCCCAGCGCGGCGCCCAGGTCCGCGTCGGCGGCGATGCGCTCGAGCAGGGCGCAGCCGAACGCTGCCAGACGATCTCCCGCGGAAGCTCCTGGCCCCAGGGGAGGAGGACCTGAGGTGTACAACTTCTGAAACTCCGTCTCGGCTTCGTTGAGGAGAGCGAGCAGGAGGCCGTCGCGGTCGCCGAACCGGCGAAAGAGCGTGCCCTTCCCTACACCGGCCGCTTCGGCGACCTCCCGCATCGTCACATTCTCGGCTCCTTGTTCGGCGATCAGTTGTGCGGCCGCTTCCAGTAGCCGGGAGCGATTACGCGCCGCATCGGACCGCTCGGCGGTGACGCCGACCGATGTGTTGTTCGGTGTCTGTGTCACCGTTCACTCCGTGATGTTGCGTGCGCGGACATACACGCTTCCGTCCTGGATTTGCACCGGGCGGGCTTGGACTGGATGGTCGGCTGAGGGCCGAGGGGGGCGGTCGGCGCGCGGGTCGTGCCAGGAGCCACGTAGTGGGCCGGCGGCCACTGAGATTCACGCCGCCTGCACTGGCCATGAGGCGCCCCGGGGTCAGCATCGGCTCCCCGCCCCGGGACGCCAGGTGGTGACGATCGCCACTCGGATCAGGCGTCACCTCGCACGGTCATGAGGCGCCGCCTGATCCGGTGTGAGGGTTTGCCGCTCGACTCAGGTAGGTGTCCCGGAGGCCATGAATCAATATGGCAGGCACGAGGTTTCTCCGATCGGTGATTTGTTTGGGGTTGTGGACATCACAAGCGCGGTTGGGTGCGACGCCCGGCGGGAATGGCGCCAGCTCAAGCATCGCCAACCGCCCAGAGCATCGGGGGGACCAGTCGTCTGCGAACGGTGAGCGGACCTCGAAGTCGACCTGGGCGGAGCAGACGGCCTGGTGGGGTGCGCGTGCACTGAGCACGCCCGACGCTACGGACGTAGGGCTGGGAGTGGATCCGTCACTCTACGGTCAACGTATCGGTCATCGAATTACCAACTGCCAGAGCCAGGAACCACACCCAACTGCAATCCCTGCTGAGGGAAAGGTTTCGCGACGTCACCGAGGCCTACGCACCCGATCCCAAAGCCTCCTGACCGACCGACGGGGTGCCGCCGCCGGGCGCGTCGGCCTGCCCTCCGAGAAGCCGGGTGTTCTCCGCCATAAGTCGCTGAACGACACGGCGTAAGGCCACCAGGTCTGCCTCCGCGCACCGCCCGACGGCCGGCCGAATACGACTTGCTTGCCTCGCTGCCGGCCGCGGTGTTGACCAAGACGCGGTTCAGTGTGCCTCCCTTGGGCGTTGACGTCTTCGACGGTCCTCTGCAGGGCTTGGTCCTGGCGGAGGCCGAGTTCACCTGCGATGAAGAGGCCCTGGCTTTCGTGCCTCCTGCGGAGTGCGTGGCCGAGGTCACGGACAACGCTCGCTTCACCGGCGGGAGACTGGTCGGGACTTCTCGGCAGGAGTTGCTGACGTGGCTGGCCGAATACGGAATCCGTCCAGAGGCCCCTCAGTAGTAGGGAAGGGGCATGGGGCAGGTGCGGAGGTCGGTTGCGGGCCGTTTGGTGAGGCGGCGGGTGGTCTCCTCGCGGAAGAGGATGGTCAGGATCTCCCACCTGTTGAAGTGAAGAGCCATGTTGTAGTTGCCGGCGCGATCTCGGATCCACTGGAGGAGAGGGTCCGAGCGGTCTTCGAGTTCGTAACCACCCAGGATGTTCCGGTGGCTGACCTCGTCGAGGAATCGAGCGAGCCCACCCTTGCGCAGGGCGACGCGTTCCCAGTGATCAGAGGCGAGGAGCCCGGAAAGTCGCACGATCTCGCGGTGAAATCCGGCTGCCAGGGCGAGGTCGTCGGCGACCGGTTTTCCTGCGGGGTAGGAAAGTGCGGTGAGGCGTCGCGTGATGGCTTCCTCCGGATGGAATCCGTAGCGTTCCTTCCAGTCGAGGAAGATCTCTTTGGCGCTGTGGAACGCGAGGCCGACCCAGCGGCGTCCGTGGCGGGTGATGAGGTTGCGGTGGTGGCGCTGGGCGAGCACCGTGCCCGGAAGCGAGGTGACGTTGACCTGGTCCTCCGGCTGTTGGCAGCCGTCGCCGATCCAGAGCAGATGACGCAGGCAGACATTGCGGTCGTGGGTCATCCAGCAGATCACCGGGCTGGTGATGCCCGCCCGGTGGGCGCAGAGTCGGCAGGCCGGCCGCTGTGCATTGTGGCTGTCGGGCAGGGGACGGTCGATGAGGCCAGGGGTGTCGGTCTTTCGGGTTGCGATGAACTCGGGCAGGGCCAGGGTCAGTTGATGCTCGGTGTAGCCGGAGATGGTGGCCAGTGGCGGTCGCAGCTCTGTGATCGGGGTCTTCTTCAGCATGCGGACGTCGAGCAGCGCGCGGAGTTCCTCGACGTCCAGATGGTTGGCCGTGGCGAGCCGGGCCAGGAACGAGTCGACCGTCTCGTCCCGGAAGAGCGGGACGGTTCTGGGCAGTTGGCGGCTGGGAGCCATCAGAGGTTCCGTGTCCGGAGGTAGAGGATGATCGTGGACAGGCTGACGGAGGTGTCGTAGTCGTTCATCAGCCGGGCCCAGATCTCGCGAGGTCGGCAGCCACGGTCCGCCATCGGATCGATCACCGGCTGGAGCGGGGTCAGGACGGTGCAGGGCGGGCGTGCCCTGGAACGGGTTCGTGGAAGATCCCGAGTGAGGGCGAGTCGCACCATGCGCTGGTCCAGGCCGTGCCGCGCCGCCAGCACGGGCAGCGGCAGGCCATGCATGCTGGCATCGTCGCGGACGGTCCGGAGTCGGTCGATGACTTCGTCAGGCCAGTCGGCATGGACGGGGGCGGGCTTGCGGCGCCGTCGCGGAGAGCTGGCGTCCGCGAGCGAGTGCTGCAGGGCAGCCGCCGGGCGACCGGTCACGGCGGCGAGCCGGGTAAGGAGGGGCTTGCCGAACCAGGTCGGCGGCCCGCAGAGGAAGCCGTGGAGGTAGCTGGGGGTGAGGTGGTTGGCGCGGGCCAGACGCCGGATGTACGAATCCGTGCTCTCCCCCAGCCGCGGCCGGAGCGTCATCGGCAGCCGGGAGGGTGCCGCCGTCATGGCTGCTTCGCCTTCGCCCGCTTCAGGCGGCGGTCGGACTCGGCCGCGAAGTCCAGTGGGATGGCTTCGATCCCGGCTTTGTTGATCTTCTCGGTGCCGGTCAGGACCGCGTCGATGGCCGCGCCGCGGATGGCATGGGACAGGGCGCCGATCATTCCGCCGGTGTGGGCGTGCAGCCAGCCGTCGAGTCGGCGCAGACTGCCCGGCTGGTGGCGGCGCAGCAGCAGGGTGTCCTCCAAGGTGGCGACCAGGCTGCTCCAGTCGTCTCCGAGGGGGAAGGGTGCCGTGCGGATCAGCGTGAAGCGTCCCGCGATCTGCGCGCCGCGCGTGCCCTCCAGTAAGTCCTTCTGATCCAGATCGAGCCCTGCGTAGACGAACGTGGCGGGGATCCGTTCGGCGAAGTACTTGAGGGTGTCGGACACCTCGGCGCCGTTGCGTGTGGCCAGCGAGATGTTGTGGACCTCGTCGACCAGCACCAGGCTGCAGCGCGCATCGATGAGAACGCCGACCACGGCTTCGATGATGTCCGTCATGTTCAGCCGGGCACGGACCGGCAGGCCGAGGAACCGGGCGAACTCGGCCGCGATCATCCGGGCGGTCGCCGCGGGCGGGACGGTCACGTAGAGGGTGGGGATGCGGTCCGTGACGCCCGGGTGTCGGGCCCGGTCGACCAGTTCGTGGGAGAGCCCGAGTTGAGTAATGGCGATGGATTTGCCGGTGCCCGCCGGTCCGGACACGAGCAGGCCGCGGCGGGCGCCGCGTTCGTTCCGGTTCATCAGCACCTGGCGGCGTCCGCAGGTCACGATGTGCCGGATCGTCGGAGTGGCCACCACCTGCGTGCGGGCGTGGTGGTCGATGCGGTCCTCGTCGTCCAGGGCCCGTTCCGTCTCGGTGAGCGCCCGGTATTCATGCTCGGTCAACAACGTCGGCGGTGAGGGGGCGTCGGTGACGAAGTCCCGCCATCCCCCCAGGGTCGTCAACTGCAACTGGGCCTTGGCATCCCGATCCGCCAGAGATGGCGAGGCCTGTGACTGCGCAGTGCTCATGAACGCCTCCAGGGATCCTCAAGCGGATCGAACAGGCCGAGGGGGATCACGTCGGCCACTTTCTCCGGTGCCTCGGGCTCCTGCGCCTGTTCGTCTTCCTCGGCGGGGGCAATGGCCGGTGGCCTGGGATAGGCCGGATCGGTCGTGGCGCGCGTGCGGGCTGCGACCCGTCGGCTGCGTTGCCGTGACGCCGCCCGCTTCGGATGGTCCTGCAGCGGCGTGTCTGGCCCTGCGGCCATCCGCTCCAGCAACTCGGCGGCAGCGCGGGCGATCTCCTCCTCGCCCGCGCCGGACGCGCCGCGCTCGGCGAGCACCTTGCGGGCGTGACCCCAGGCCAGCTCACCCATCGGGACCGGAGCCGTGCGCAGGTGCCGCCAGAACACCGTGACCCAGTCCTGGGTGCGCGGATGCCGTACCCAGATGCGGGAGATGTCGTAGGGGTCGTAGTGCACTTGCCATCGGCGCCCGTCTGGACCGGAACCGGAGTACTCACGGCGCAGGTCACCCAGGTCCGGGCCGTCGTAGATCCGATGGCTGATCTTGAAGCCGTAGGCGTTCAGCGTCCGGCGCGTGCTCGGCAACAGCTCGATGTACTCCGTCGGCGACAGCGTGACCGGGACGTGGCCGGCCGCCGCGACCAGCGCCGCATACTTCTCGTTCGGGCTCAGTGGTCGCCCCGGCATCAACGGATCCCGCAGTCCGTCGTGTGGCCGGGTCTGCCATCGGGCCACGATCCACTCCTCCAACAGGGCCTGGATTTGGTGGATGGACCACACCGCTTGCTGCTCCGGCTCCTTGCCGCGGTGCTCGGTGCTGCGGCCTTTGTGGCCGGGGAGGAACTGCGCGAACATCGACGCCACCGACCCCAGCGTCCGCTCGATGTGCGGTTTGTCGGTCGGGGTGTCCGGATGCGCCGGCTGCAGAGAGATCTCCAACGTGTGGCAGGCCCGGCGGAACGTGTCGGAGAGGAACGCCCTGCCGCGGTCGCAGACGATCGTCTCCGGCGTGATCACCGGAACCGCGGCGGCCTGGGCCAGCCGAGCATCCACGTCCAGCAGCGAGGCATGCGGCAGCACCGAACGCGTCATCCGAAGTGCCTCCGGCCAGCCCGGCCGCATCGGCTCAGGCGTCATCGCCCGCGCCAGCAGCAGCGCGGCATCCACCGCCTTCGTCGACGGCCGCAGCACCGCCGACGCCAGTGTCCGGGTCGCCAGATCGACCAGCCCGGTCAGCTCGCAGGAGTCCACCGTGCCGTCGTCGTGCACCACCAGCACATCCAGCGGCGTCGAGTCGATCTCCATTACCTCGCCCGGCCTCGCAGCGATCAGCTGGCCGAACGTCCGATCCGGCCGCTTGGCCAGTGACCGGCGCGTGCGGGCCGACCCGAGCGTGTGACGACCCGAACCGATCGCTGACAACAGCCGGTAGAACGTCGCCCGCGACGGCAGCGGCACCACACCGCGACCGTGCTCCTTCTCCAACACCCGCTCCATCCGGTGCCGCAGCACCGCTCCGGACACTGTGGACCGTTCGGCCTGGTCCGCCACCACCTGCTCCAGCGCGGTCACCACGCGGGGATCGACCCGGCCCGTCACCTGCGGACGCAGTTGCCAGCGCCCGTCAACCAGCCCTGCGAGCCCCTTGGCCTCGAACCGGGTCCGTAGCTGCTGGACCCAGCTCAATGACACCGTCAGGCCGCCGTCCCGCAGCTCGGCGACCTTCGCGAGCTCCCGCTGCCGCAGTGACCGAACCGCCGGGTCGTACTCTTCGCGCATCGGCATGTCGGGATCAGCCAGCGAGCGGCCGGTTAGCATCTCCACAAGGTGCTCCTGCCACCACTCCGCCCGCTCCACCACCGCCTCGGGCAGTCCGTCCAGCAGGTCGGAAGCCGACACCATCGGGCGACCCGGGACGGCACTGAGGATCTCGAAGTCCTCTGCCGTCAGCAGTCGCGGTAGCAACACCACCGCGACGTCCTGAGCGTCGTCGACCAGCTGCACCAGCGATCCGGACAGAGCCGCAACCGTGCGTTCGCGGCCCGAGAACCGGACTCGGTCACCCACCGACAGCAGCCGTGGACGCGTCACCATCCCCGTCCCCTTCCCACCCGATCCGCCCCGGTGTCACCCAGGCCGACGGCGACAGCAGCGCCGCCTGCAGATCCACCGCGAGCTGCTGACACCACAGCAGGTGATAGAGGACTGGAAGTACCAGGACCGGATCTCCCACGGCCCGAGCACCCTCCAGCAGACCTGCTCCACCCGCGAACACCTCGCCCAGAGCCGCAGCCGTGTCCTCACGCATCACCCGCGCATGCCGGAACCCCGCCAGCCAGCGCAGATTCGCCGTGAAGACCGTCTCCATGGCACCCACGCGTTCGTAGTCCCAGCCGACCAGCGCGCACGCAGCCCGCGTGCCAACGAACTTCACGGCATCGCGCTCCCCGATCCGCTCGTCCGGCCGGACATCCACCACCAAGCCCGTCCCATCGCCCCGCCGCACGAAGAAGTCGGGCGTGTGCTCCAGATGCCCAACCACGCCGTCATCCCAGGCCAGAGTGAACGGCTGGGCCGCCATGGCGACTGTCGCGCAGTCGAAGTCGAGCCGGATGAGGTGATCGCGCTCCAACCACGACTCGTAGGGGACATGCCCCCGGCAGGTGGCCGACCAGTACCAACCCGTGAAGTTGCGCTGCCCGCGATAGGCGGGAAAGGACCGTGACGGGCACCCCGCCTCGAACCGCTGTGGCCACATGACGCTCAGCGGACCTTGCCGACGGGCACCATCCGGCCCAGTCACCGTCAACCAGAAGCCCGCTGCGTCCATCTCGGCCTCCGACACCCAGCGCTGACGCGGTACAGCGAAGGTACGAAGGCCCAGACAGCCGTGCCCAGGGAAGACTGAGACACGGCACCGTTTGCCCACAGACGACTGAGACGCTGGCCCATTTGCCCAGGGAAGACTGAGACTGCCCAGGGTTCACTGAGACAGGACACGACCTCCGGGCATGACCGAGCGACGGTCATGTACTAGAGTTATCTCGACATCGAGATATCTGCCGAGGCGTACCTCAGTCGCCAGACCGGTAAGGGTTGCCTAACTTAGCCTTACCTTAGCTGATCGGCCAACCGACGTGGCGGCAGGATGCGGTGGTACGCGCACATGAATGAAGGAGACTGTCGTGTCGGCGAACAGCTTCGACGCCCGCGCCACACTGAACGTGGGCGACGAGTCGTACGAGATCTTCCGGCTGGACAAGGTGGAAGGCTCGGCTCGCCTTCCGTACAGCCTGAAGGTGCTGCTGGAGAACCTCCTCCGGACCGAGGACGGCGCGAACATCACCGCCGACCACATCCGGGCTCTCGGCAACTGGGACTCACAGGCCCAGCCCAGCCAGGAGATCCAGTTCACCCCCGCCCGTGTGATCATGCAGGACTTCACCGGCGTGCCCTGTGTCGTGGACCTCGCCACCATGCGTGAGGCCGTCAAGGAGCTCGGCGGCGACCCGGCGAAGGTCAACCCGCTCTCCCCGGCCGAGCTGGTCATCGACCACTCCGTCATCGCCGACAAGTTCGGCACCAACGAGGCCTTCGCGCAGAACGTCGAGCTGGAGTACGGCCGCAACCGCGAGCGTTACCAGTTCCTGCGCTGGGGCCAGACCGCCTTCGACGACTTCAAGGTCGTCCCGCCGGGCACCGGCATCGTCCACCAGGTCAACATCGAGCACCTGGCCCGTACCGTCATGGTCCGGAACGGCCAGGCGTACCCCGACACCCTCGTCGGCACCGACTCGCACACCACCATGGTCAACGGCCTCGGTGTCCTCGGCTGGGGCGTCGGCGGTATCGAGGCCGAGGCCGCGATGCTCGGCCAGCCCGTCTCGATGCTCATCCCGCGCGTCGTCGGCTTCAAGCTGACCGGTGAGCTCAAGCCCGGCACCACCGCCACCGACCTCGTGCTGACCATCACCGAGATGCTCCGTAAGCACGGCGTCGTCGGCAAGTTCGTCGAGTTCTACGGAGAGGGCGTCGCCGCCACCTCCCTCGCGAACCGCGCCACCATCGGCAACATGTCGCCGGAGTTCGGCTCGACCGCCGCGATCTTCCCGATCGACGCCGAGACCATCAAGTACCTGAAGCTGACCGGCCGTTCGCAGCAGCAGCTCGCGCTCGTCGAGGCGTACGCCAAGGAGCAGGGCCTCTGGCTCGACCCGGCCGCCGAGCCCGACTTCTCCGAGAAGCTGGAGCTCGACCTGTCGACGGTCGTCCCGTCGATCGCCGGCCCGAAGCGCCCGCAGGACCGTATCGTCCTCGCGAACGCGGCCGAGCAGTTCAAGACCGACGTACGCAACTACGTGGACACCGTGGACGAGGCGGGCCAGGAGTCCTTCCCGGCCTCCGACGCCCCAGCCGTCGCCCCCAACGGCGCCCCGAGCCGCCCGACCACGGTCACCGCCCCCGACGGCTCGACGTACGAGATCGACCACGGCGCCGTGACGGTCGCGGCCATCACCTCCTGCACCAACACCTCGAACCCCTACGTCATGGTCGCCGCCGCCCTTGTGGCCAAGAAGGCGGTCGAGAAGGGCCTGACGCGCAAGCCCTGGGTCAAGACCACCCTCGCCCCCGGCTCCAAGGTCGTCACCGACTACTTCGACAAGGCGGGCCTGACCCCGTACCTCGACAAGGTCGGCTTCAACCTCGTCGGCTACGGCTGCACCACCTGCATCGGCAACTCCGGCCCGCTGCCGGAGGAGGTCTCCAAGGCGGTCAACGAGCACGACCTGGCGGTCACTTCGGTCCTCTCCGGCAACCGCAACTTCGAGGGCCGGATCAACCCCGACGTCAAGATGAACTACCTGGCGTCCCCGCCGCTGGTCGTCGCGTACGCCCTCGCCGGCTCCATGAAGGTGAACATCACCAAGGACGCGCTGGGTACCGACCAGGACGGCAAGCCCGTATACCTGGAAGACATCTGGCCCACCGAGGCCGAGGTCAACGACGTCGTGGCGAACGCCATCGGCGAGGACATGTTCAACAAGTCCTACGCCGACGTCTTCGCGGGCGACGCCCAGTGGCAGGCGCTGCCGATCCCCACCGGCAACACCTTCGAGTGGGACCCGCAGTCCACGTACGTCCGCAAGCCCCCGTACTTCGAGGGCATGACGATGGAGACCACGCCGGTCACCGACTTCACCGGCGCCCGCGTCCTGGCCAAGCTGGGCGACTCGGTCACCACCGACCACATCTCCCCGGCCGGCGCGATCAAGGCCGACACCCCGGCGGGCAAGTACCTCACGGAGCACGGTGTCGAGCGCCGCGACTTCAACTCCTACGGTTCCCGCCGCGGCAACCACGAGGTCATGATCCGCGGCACGTTCGCCAACATCCGCCTGCGCAACCAGATCGCGCCGGGCACCGAGGGCGGCTACACCCGCGACTTCACCCAGCCGGACGCGCCCGTCTCCTTCATCTACGACGCCTCCCGCAACTACATCGAGCAGGACATCCCGCTCGTCGTTCTCGCGGGCAAGGAGTACGGCTCCGGCTCGTCCCGCGACTGGGCCGCCAAGGGCACCGCGCTCCTCGGCGTCAAGGCCGTCATCGCCGAGTCGTACGAGCGCATCCACCGCTCGAACCTCATCGGCATGGGTGTACTCCCGCTCCAGTTCCCGGAGGGGGCCACGGCCGAGTCCCTGGGCCTGACCGGCGAGGAGACCTTCTCCTTCACCGGCGTGACCGAACTGAACGAGGGCCGCACGCCCCGCACGGTCAAGGTCACCACGGACACCGGCGTCGAGTTCGACGCGGTCGTCCGCATCGACACCCCCGGTGAGGCGGACTACTACCGCAACGGCGGGATCATGCAGTACGTGCTGCGCTCGCTGATCCGCAAGTAGGCGGTTCGGTACGGCAGTTGAGGGCCGCACCCCGGCGCGGGGTGCGGCCCTTCGCGATCAGAGCCAGCCGCGTTGCGAGGCCCGCACCCCCAGCTGGAACCGGCTCGTCGCCCCCAGCCGCTCCTGCAGCTCACTCACCCGCCGTCGCAGGGTCCGCAGGCTCACCCCCAGATGGCGGGCCACCGCCTCGTCCTTCAACCCGGCCGCCAGCAACCTGATCAACGTCCGTTCACCCTCGGGGAGTTCACCGTCCCCGACCGGCCGGCCGAGCGGTGTCGCCTGCTGCCAGGCCATCTCGAAAAGCTTCTGCAGGGCTTCGGTCACCGCCGAGTGCCACACCACGACGGCGCAGTAGCCGCCCGCCACGGAGGAGGTCAGCGGGAGCATCGCCCTGCGGCCGTCGACCACCAGCAGTTTGACCGGCACGGTGGGCAACACCCTGGCCTGCTCACCGAGTTCGACCATCCTCCAGGTGCGGGAGAGGACGTTCGGATCTTCCAGGGCGGGCGCCGCGTAGATCCCGCGAGAGGCGATCCCGCGGCTGAGTAGATCGGCCTGGAGATCCAACTGCCGTGTGGGCGGTGCGAGATACGGAGGCGTGTCGAAGAGGCACACCTCGTGCTCGGCGCGCGCGTACATCTCCTCCAGGCGAGCGGCGATGGCACCCTCGCCGGAAGCGACCTCGATCAGCCGGGACGGCTCCTCACGCAGCAGCCCGGCCTCGTACGCGGTAGCCATCTCCTCGGCGGTGGCGGCGAGCAGTTCGGACACCGTCTCGCGCCGTCTGATCAGCCCGCGGACCGCCACTCTCGGGTCGATCGCGCGTAATCCCCCCATGGAATCCGGCGGCTGGAGCAGCCCGACCGCGAGCAGTTGGTTGCAGGATTCGCGCACCCGGGCCGGGGAGGCGCCGGTCAGGAGCGCCCAGCCGGCCGCGCCGGCATCGGGCTGGTGGAGGATCGCCCGGTATACCAGCTCGTCGAAGGCGGAGACCCCCACCGCGGCCCAGGGGCTCGCGGCAGGGGTCTGGTCTGCCGTGTCATATGCCGTGTTCGCCATGGCTCGGCACGGTAGGCAATGTTTGTTAAGGCTGTTAGTACCGGCCTGGGATGCCGTCTGCTTCAGGCCGTCTACTTCAAGCCGAACGCCCGCACCACGGTCTGGTCGACCGCGTTGCCGTTCCGGTCGGCGGCCCGCACGCGCAGCGACACGAACTCGGCGCCCTTCTTCGGGTGCTTGAGCTCCGCCTTGCCGTGCCGGACCTTCACCTCCTTCCAGGTGGTGCCGTCGTCGTAGGAGACCCAGGCCTTCAACTGACCGGTCGTGATGCTCTTGTGCTGGTCCCGGACGGAGAGTCCGAGCTCCGACCTCCCCTTGGACTCGACCCGGTTCAGCAGGTCCAGCCCGTCCACGTCGTAATCGACGGAGAGCAGCGGCAGCGCAGTCTGCTGTTCCGTGCGCGCCGAAGCGAAGGACCATTCGGTGTGGGTGCTCGTGGAGTACGTCGCCCAGTCGGCCGTGCGCCGGGCGTCGAGAACGAAGCGGTACGCGGTCTTCGCCGCCGGGACGTCGAAGGTTCCTGAGCCGCGCACGGAGTCGCCGATCAGCTTCCCGTCCGCGTACAGCGCGCCCTTCGCGGTGTCCTGGGCATTGTCCACGTACCCGTAGTGACCGGGTGCGGCATCGCTCAACTCCGGGATCTTGAGGGTGAGTTTGTCGCCGGTGCGCTGGGAGACGCCGTACTGCTCACTGGACGCCGGGCGCACGACCTGGCGCAGCCAGTCCTCGTCGGGCACCCGGCCCGCCTTGTCGAAGGTCCGCAGGGTGTTCCACTGGGGCAGGGGCGCATTCACGTCGGGGTAGACGGCGTGCCAGACACGGGTGTCGGGGGAGACGTTGTAGTACTCGGTGCGCTCCGTGCCGAGTGGCGTCTTGTAGCTGGCCTCGATGGCCGCGGACTGCGAGGGGCGGTACCGGTAGACGGCGTCCTTGCCGACCTGGCCGGCCTTGCCCCCGTGGTAACGGACCTTGTGCCGAACGGTGTTGGAACTGTTCAGGGAGTACGTCTGGTTCTCCGCGATGGCGCCGGTCTGCGGGAACATCACGTTGTAGACGTACGGGCTGACCGCCGTGCCGTCCAGCTTCAGCGTGACCTTCTTCCCGCTCTCGAGCAGCGCCCCGAGTTTCGCGCCGTCCTCGCCGGTGGCGACCATCAGCGGGATCGTCGCGCTGTCCACCCAGGAGATCCAGTACCCGGGCGTCTCGCGGTACGCGATCACGTAACCGGCCCCGGCCTTGGTCGCGTTGGCCAGCGCCTCGTCCGCCGTCTTCCCGGCCGGCAGCCGGACGACCGCCACCTTGCCCTTGACGTCGAGCCCTTCGAAGTCGGCCGCGCTGCCGCTGCCGGCGGCCACCGCCCGCACCTTCCGCTCGCTGCTGAATCCCGCCGGGAGGCCGTTCCGCGTCTGTGCGTAGTCGAGGGGAAGTGCGTACTTCTCGGGACTGGTGACGCTCGCCGTCAACTCCTTGGCGGCCAGCCGGAACTTGGAGACGAACTCGAACATGCCCTCCGTGACCTTCTTGGTGGGAGCGACGTAGACGCGGTCGGTCCACCAGTTCTGAAGGTACGTCACCCTTTGGGCGGAACCCGGACCTTCCCGGTGCCAGCTGGTGATGAACCCCTGGAACTCGGAGTCCTCCTTGGTCTTCGGCTTGATCTCGACGGCCTTGCGGGCGTCGAGGACGACCTCGGTGTCCTTGTCGACCTTGATCTCGGGATCACCGACGACCGAGGTGGCGACCTCCAGTCCGCCCGCGTCCCGCTCCGGGATCCAGGCCGCCGTGGAGTACGTGCCGGCCGGTACATTGAGGGTGTAGCCGCTGCCGATGTACCCGCTCGTTGCCGGGTACGCGCCGTTCAGCTCCTGCAACACGAAGATCGATGACGTGGTGGACGGCTTGCCGCCGCGGTTCACCAGCGACACCTTCAGGCGGTAGGTCTTCGGCTGCTTCTCGAAGCCGACGGCCGTGGTGACCCGGACGCCGTCGGCGCTCGCGGTGATGTGGCCCGTGTACCGGCCCTCGGCCTGGTCGGCGGGGGCGACCGTGACCGCGACGGTGGTGGTGCCGTTCGCCGGGACGGTCACGAGGCCCGTGGCCGGGGTGGCCGCGGTGAGGGAAGAGGAGAGCTTCAACTCCACTGCTTTGTCAGTGGTGTTGGTGTAGGTGATGTCCTTGCTGTCGGTCTCGGTGTCGCTGTCCTTGTACGTGCCGAAGCTGAGCGCCGAGGTCGCGAAGACGCCCTGCTCGACGGCCTGCACGGCGTTCACCCGGCCGTCGCCCTGCTCGAACACGGTGGTGTCCGGGCTGGTCTTCGCGGTGCTGGCGAGGGCCTGTTTGATCTGCTGGCCCGTCCAGTCCGGATGCGCCTGGGCGACCAGCGCGGCGACGCCCGAGACATGCGGGGTCGCCATCGAAGTGCCGTTCGCCGACGTGTAGGTGTCGTCGACGGGTGTGCCCATGCTGGTACCTGCGGCACGGGCCGCGACGATGCCCACGCCCGGCGCGGTGATCTCCGGCTTGATCGCGGAGTCACCGAGGCGCGGGCCCCGGCTGGAGAAGGAGGCCAGCTTGTCGGACTTGTCGACCGCGCCCACCGTCAGCGCGGAGTCGGCGATGCCGGGCGTGCCGATGGTCCCCTCCGCCGGGCCGGTGTTGCCGGCGGCGACCACGAAGAGGGTGCCTGTCGACGCGGACAACTCGTCCACGGTCTCGCTCAGCACGTCGGAGGGGCCCGACGCGGTACCGCCCAGCGACATCGAGACGATCTTCGCTCCCGAGTTCGCCGCCCACTGCATGCCCTCGAGGATCCAGGAGGTCTGGCCGCGGCCGTCGTTGCCCAGCACCTTGCCGACCAGCAGCTCCGCACCGGGGGCCGCGCCCTTGAGCTTGCCGTCCGAAGCCGCGCCCGAGCCGACGATCGTGGACGCCACGTGGGTGCCGTGGCCGTGACCGTCCTGCACGGCCTGGTCGGGCACGAAGGTACGCGACTCGGCGATCCTGCCCGCGAGGTCCGGGTGCCCGGTGTCCACGCCGGTGTCCAGGACCGCGACCTTGACGCCCTTGCCGTCGTAGCCGGACTGCCACACCTCGGGCGCGCCGATCTGCGGAACGCTCACATCGAGGGACGTCTCCACCTTGGCGTCCAACCAGATCTTCTCGATGCCCTCACCGAGCAGGCGTGCGGCCTTCGAGGTCGGTTCGGTGCCGAGCGCGGGGGCGATGTCCGCCCAGAACGCGGTGGACTTCTCGGCGCTCAGTGCGGCGCCGTCGATCCCGGGGAGCGCGAGGGTGCGACGCGCGCCGTCGGGGGTCGCACTGCCCTTGGTGTAGGTCGCGATGACCGGGGTGGCCCCGGCTTGGGCGTCGGTGTAGCCCTGCTTCACCAGCTGGGTGATGTTGAACAGGGCGGGGTCGAGGCGGCCCGCCTGGATCAGCGGGAGCGCGTCGGAGGGCAAGACGCTGATATCGCCGTCGCGTTCGCTGGACAGGAAGGTGGCGGACTCACGGCCCTTGCCGCGCTGGACGTCGACGGCGTACTTGCCGTCGGGGCCGGCGCTGAGCGACACGGTGTCGCCGGTGATGAGAGTGACGGTCTGCGTGTTCGTGGCACCGGTCTTGGCGCCGCTCTGCACGGGCGTGGCGTCCGGTGCGGTGACCGGTAATCCGGAACCGGCCGCCGCGGGCGTGATCGCGCCCGTGAGTAGTCCTGCCGCTCCTGCCACAGCCCAGAGGGCGTGGAGTCTTCGCATGGGTGGCGTCCTCCCCTGAACGCTGACGACGCTTCCGGCCTGGTGAGCGGAAGCCAGTGATCAGAGTGAGCGCTGCACGCAAAGCGACTCAAGGGAATCCTGTGGCCGAGGAGTGCCAATGCCCCCTTCGGCCAGGGGAATTGGCGCCTTCGTAGGTCTTCGTCAGGCCTTGTCGTCGAACTCCCGTCGTGCGCCGGGAGGATGGGCCCAACTCATCGGGGTGTGGCCCTTGTGTGCCAGGCGTTTACAAGTCGGCCGCTCGGCGCTATCTTCACCCCGAGTGAGGTGGGAGCGCTCCCATGGAGGGGTGGACCGGAACCTGCCCGAACCACCGGGGCCCTCCCACCTCACCCGCACGTCCTCACAGAACCGCAGCGCCCCCACATCCGCAGCGCGAAGGGACGTACGTCATGAGTCCTCGATTACTTCCATCACCGGCATCAACTCGCCTCAGAGCATGGCTCCTTGTACTGCTCGCCCTCGTCGTCACCGTCCCGGCCCTCGGCCTCGTGGTCGCGTCCGGCGGCGAGGCGGAGGCCCACGGCACCCCCATGAAGCCCGGCAGCCGCACCTTCCTGTGCTGGCAGGACGGCCTGACCGACACCGGCGAGATCAAGCCCGTCAACCCGGCCTGCAAGGCGGCGCAACAGGTCAGCGGCACGACGCCGTTCTACAACTGGTTCTCGGTACTGCGCTCGGACGGCGCGGGCCGCACCCGCGGCTTCGTGCCCGACGGCGAACTGTGCAGCGGCGGCAACACCAACTTCACCGGCTTCAACACCCCGAGCAACGACTGGCCGTTGACACATCTGACCTCCGGCGCGACCGTCGACTTCTCGTACAACGCCTGGGCCGCGCACCCGGGTTGGTTCTACGTCTACATCACCAAGGACGGCTTCGACCCGACCAAGCCGCTCACGTGGAACGACATGGAGGAGCAGCCGTTCCTGAGTGTCGACCACCCGCCGCTCAACGGCTCCCCTGGCACGGTCGAGGCCAACTACTCCTGGTCCGGCCAGCTTCCGGAGGGCAAGGACGGACGCCACATCATCTACATGGTCTGGCAGCGCTCCGACAGCCAGGAGACCTTCTACTCCTGTTCCGACGTCGTTTTCGACGGCGGAAACGGCGAGGTGACCGGCATCAAGCAGCCGGGCAACCCCACCGAGCCGGTGCCGGGCACCTGCACGGCCACCCGCAAGACGACGGGCAGCTGGAACGGCGGTTACCAGTCCGAGGTGACCGTCGCCAACACCGGCGACGTCCCGATGCTGGGCTGGATGGTCGACTGGACGCTGCCCGGAGGTCAGAG
>NZ_JNWJ01000047.1:0-108870 GCF_000716805.1 Streptomyces yerevanensis
CGTCGGCTTCAGCAGATGGCCGACCGCGAACTCGTGCGGCAGCCGGGAGCCCTTGAACTCGCCGATGTCGGTGCCGTTCAGCCAGACGCGGGCGCAGGATTCGACGCCGTCGAAACGGAGCACGGCCCCGCCATCCGCCGGCCACTCGTCCGGCAGGTCGAAGACCCGCAGATGGTCACCGGTCGGGTTCTCGGTCGGCACACGCGGCGGGTCGACCGGGAACGGGTAGAGGTGGTTGGTGTAGATGGGCGAGCCGTGGCCCTGAAGGACCCAGTGGCCGGGGACCCGCACCTCGGCCCAGTTCCCGGCGTCGTACCCCTCCGCGGCGAAGGAGTCGTCTTCGGCGTCGGCGGTCGCCGACAGTCGGAAGCGCCAACTCCCGTTCAGCGAAAGGGAGGCAGCGTCGGAGGACGCGTACCAGGCGCGGGGCGGCAGCGCCCCGCGCCCGGGTGAGACGTCCTCGACGTAGTCGACGGAAGTTGTGGTGCGCAATGACATCGGTCTCCAGCGTTCCTGAGAGAAGGTGTCAGCCCTTGATGCCTGTCTGTGCGACCCCCTGCACCAGCCAGCGCTGGAGGAAGAGGAACACGAGCACCAGGGGCAGGATCGAGATGGCGGTGGCCATGAAGATCAGATGGAAGTTGACGGTCTGGTTGGTCATGTACGAGGAGAGCGCCACCTGGACCGTCCACGCCTCCTGGTCCTGGCCGATGACCAGGGGCCACAGGAAGGCGTTCCAGCCCTGGATGAAGGTGATGGTGGCGATGGCCGCGAAGAAGTTCAGCGAGTTGGGCACGACGACGCGCCAGTACGCGCCCCAGTACCCGAGCCCGTCCACACGCGCCGCCTCCTCCAGCTCCTTGGGGAACCCCAGGAAGTACTGCCGGAACAGGAAGCAGGTGAAACCACTGAAAAGCCCCGGAATGATGAGACCGCGGAAACTCGAGACCCAGCCGAGCGACGAGACCAGCACGAAGCTCGGTACGAAGGTGACGGCGGCCGGCACCATCAGGGTCACCAGGACCAGGTAGAAGATCTTGTTGGCGTGCTTGTACGGGATGCGCGCCAGTCCGTAGCCCGCCAGCGAACAGATCAGCAGGACGCCCACGGTGTGCGCGACGCCGACGATCGTGGAGTTCCACAGGGACGTCGCGAACGGCACGGTGTTGTCGCTGAACAGCTCGCTGATGTTGCCCCACTGGATGTCGGTGGGGAAGAACTTCCACTCCTCACCGGTGATCTCGGCGTCCGTGGACAGGGCGTTGCGGACGATCAGATAGAAGGGGACCAGGAAGAGGAAGGCCGCGACGCCGGTGGCTATGTAGAGGCCGGTGGAGCTGATGACGCTGCCGCGCCTGATGCGTTGCGGCTTGCTCTTGCTCACCCGGGGCGCGGTCTCCTTGATCGGAGGCGTGGTGGTGGTCACTTGTTCTCGTCACCCCTTCCGAAGCCCATGATCCTGCCCTGCAGCAGCGTCACCGTGCAGATCAGGACGGTGAGGATCATCGCGCCCGCGCTGCCGGCGCCGTAGTCCTGGCTCTCACCCAGAGCCGTGTAGTACAGCTCCACGAGTGGTGGTCGGCCCCATGTCGTCTTCGTGATCAGGTTGAAGAACTCGTCGAAGGCTTGATACGCGGCCACAAGGAGCAGCAGGATCACGGCCGTTGACGTCGCCCGCAGCTGGGGCAGCGTGATGTACCAGAAGGTCTGCCAGCCCGGCTTGGCGCCGTCGATGGCGGCGGCCTCGTACAGCGACGGCGGGATGTTCTGCAGTGCCGCCAGGAACAGGATCATGTAGAAGCCGGCTTGCAGCCACAGTCGCAGAGTGACGATGACCAGCCAGTACCAGGGCGGATTGGGGTCGGCCAGCCAGGCGACGTTCTCGATGCCGAACCAGCCGAGGACGGTGTTCATCAGCCCGAAGCGCACGCCGCTGAAGATGGACATCTTCCAGATCAGCGAGGCGGCGACGAAGCTGACTGCCGTCGGCAGGAAGAAGACCGACCGGAAGAACGCCTTCATGAAGCGCAGTCGGTGCACCATCAGCGCCAGGCCCAGCGACAGCGCCCAGGTGATCGGCACGACGATCGCGGCGAAGACGGTGAAGGTCCCCAGTGACCCGACGAAGTCGCCGTTCGTCAGCATGTACTCGTAGTTGTCGAAGCCGACGAACTTGTCCGGCGTGACCGTGTAGCGCGCTTCGTAGAAGCTGAGCCAGGCGCTCCAGAGGATGGGGATGTAGACGAAGATCAGCAGACCGATGAGGAACGGTCCGGTGAAGAGCCAGAAGTTGAACGTGGTGCCCCGCACACCCCGCCGCGGCTTGGTCTTGGAGACCTTGGCCGGGGCGGGGCGCGTGGCATCACGCGTAGTCGTGGTCGACATGTCGTTACCTGTCCGGCGGCCTATCCGAAGAGCTTCTTGAGTTCGCGGTTGACCTTCGCATCCGTGGTGTCGAGGGCCTTCTCCGGCTCCACGCCCTTGCGTACGACGTCGGCGACCGCCTCTTCGAACGAGGTGATCATCGCCTGCGTCCAGTGCGGGTTCTCGAACCGCCCGTACTCGTTGAAGAACTTGACGCCCTCAGCCGGCAGACCCGTCTTGAGCTTGTCGGCGGACTCGGCGATCGACTTGCGCGGCGGGACGTGGAAACCGTAGCTGAGCGCCCAGTCCTCCTGGTGCTCCTTCTGGTCGATCCACAGCCACTTCACGTATTCCTTGGCCAGGTCGACGTTCTTGCCCTTGGCGTTCACGAACATCGACCAACCGCCGTTGAAGACGGACGGCTTGGCCCCGTCCGCGGCGACGGGGTAGGGGAAGATGCCGAGGTCGTCGCCGAGCGCCTTCTGCAGCGCCGGCATGGCCCACATGCCGCTCCACTGGATCGCGCAGAGGCCCTGGATCAGGGCGGAGGGGTCCCAGGAGTCGGCGGGCGCTCCGGTCAGCAGATGGCCGGCCTTGAACATCTTGCGGTACTTCGCCAGGTTCTCGGCCACCGCGTCCGTGTGGTACGCGATCTGGTTGTCGGCGGTGAGCTGGTCCGCGCCCGAGGACCACATCAGGCAGTAGTTCGTCTGGACCATGTCGTTGCCGATGAACAGGCCCTTGACCTTGTCGGTGGTGAGCTTGGCGGCGGCCTCGACGAGCTCGTCGAGCGTCTGCGGCACGCCGACGCCCGCCTTTTCCAGCACCGACTTGCGGTAGTAGAAGAACTGCGGGTCGTCGATCATGCGGACGCCCCATATCTTCCCGTCGATGGTGTGCGACTTGAGGTCGGCGGGGTTGAAGTCGTCCTTGACCGGGTTGACGAGGTCGCTCAGGTCCGCGACCTGGCCGCTCTCGATGAGCTGGAGCTGCGGGTGGAACTCGAAGACGTCGGGCGCGTTCTCGGTGAGCAGGGCCGAGAACAGCTTGCTCTCGAAGTTGGAGCCGGTGATCCACTGCGTGGCCACGTTGGCGCCGTCGAAGTCCTTCGCGTAACGCTTGATGGCCTCCTGCGTGCCGGCCTCACCGTACGCGTGGAAGTACTGCGTCAGGGCCTTGCCCGAGGCGCCTCCCTCGGAGCGGCCGGTGTTGCCACCGCACGCGGCCAGCCCGCCGGCGGCGGCCAGGCCCATGGTGGCCCGGAGTATGGATCGGCGGTCCCAGTTGTTGCTCATTGCCGACATGCTGACGTCCTTGTCTCTTGTACGGCTGCGGCTCTACGGCTCAGCGCCCAGTAGCTCAAATTGGGTTGCGGCGGGACGTTAACCTTCGGCTAAGGCTTCGGCAAGGGGTTGGACGAAGTCTGTTCGAAGCGTTGTGTCCGGTTCGGAATTCCGAACGTGGGGCCTGGCGAGGGTGACCCCAGGGTCGGTTACTGCCTGGACCAGGTGCGCCGGTTGGGCCTCTGGCCGGCCTTCTGGGTGACCGAGGACAGGGCGCCCTCGAGCGCGAACGTCGCCGCGCCGAGGCACACCGGATCGGTGGGAATGGGGGACAGGACGATCTCGGTGGCGGCCAGTGGCCGCTTCAGCGCGTGCCGGGCCACCGCCTCGCGCACCTCCTCGAGCAGAGGTTCGCCGAGGGCGGCCGCGACCCAGCTGCTGAGCACGACCACCTCGGGGTTGAGCAGGTTCACCAGGTCCGCGATGCCCGCACCGAGGTAACGGGCCGTGTCCCGGACCACCTTGACCGCCACCGGATCCTGGGCGGCGACTCCACGGGCCAGGGCGTCGATGGTTGCCGTCTGGTCCTCGGGGTGGTGCAGTGGGCTGCGGGGGCTCAACTCCCGCAGGTTCTGCATGATTCCGGGCGCTCCCACATATGTCTCCACGCATCCGTGGTTGCCGCAGTGACAGAGCCGCCCGTCCAGTACGAGCGTGGTGTGGCCCCATTCGCCCGCGCTGTTACTGACCCCGCGATGGAGCCCGCCGCCGAAGGCGAGTCCGGCGCCCACCCCGGTGCCGAGGTTCACCACCACGGCGTTCCCCCGCCCGCGGGCCGCGCCGAACCACAGCTCGGCGACCGCGCAGGCGCGCAGCGGATTGTCGAGATACAGCGGATACGAGATGTGCTCGGAGAGCAGATCGAGCAGCGGCACGTCGTGCCAGTCCCAGTTCGGCGCGTACTCCGCGATGCCGGTGGCGCGGTCCACCTGCCCCGGCACGCTGACCCCGACCCCGAGAACACGCGCGCCCTCGACCCCGGCCTGCGCGACCACCGAGCCGACAGCCGTGGCCACATGTCCGACGACCTGCACCGGGCGGCTCTCACCGGGGCGCATGTCCTCGTCCGCACGGGCCAGCACGTTCAGCGCGAGGTCGAACAGCTCGACGCGTACGTACGTCTCCGCGATGTCCACGCCGATCAACGCGCCCCCCGACGCGTTGACGGCCACGAGGCCCCTCGGGCGGCCACCCGCCGAGTCCTCGAATCCGACCTCCGTGAGCATCCCGAGGTCGAGCAGCTCACCGACCAGCGTGGCCACCGTGGCCAGACTCAGCCCGGTGGCGGCCGCCAGCTCCTGCCGGGACGTGGGCGACTCGGCGATGATCTGGCGCAGCACCTCATAGCGGTTCGCGGTGCGTATGTCGCGTGATGTGCCGCGCTTCATGAAACTCCCCTCACTGACCAGCACCGGGCTGCGATCCGGACCTGCTTTTCCTGCCGGGGGTCCGGGGGTTGTCCCCCGGGAAAACACAGCACCGGGCGGCCCCCTCGATCCCTTCAGAACCATGCCGAGCCACGTCGGCCCCGGCGCGGCGCAAGGCTATGGCCTGCGACGGAGTTTCGACAAGGGGTTAGGAAAGGGGTTGTAGAAAGACAGGGCTTACTTGGGGGATGCCTGGACGTCAGACGCCGAGCACCTCGCGGACGAAGGTGTTCCGGAACTTGCCGGTCGGGTCCAGCTCCTCGGCCAGGGCCGTGAACGTGTCGATCCGCGGATAGCGTTCGCGCAGCGCGGCCGGTGGAGTGGTGAACACCTTGCCCCAGTGCGGGCGCGGATCGAAGGGAGCGAGTGCCTCCTCGACGCGCCGCACCACCGGCAGTACGGCCGCCGTGTCCTCGACCCAGGTGAAGTGGAACGCCACGGTGTCCCGCCCGTACGCGGGGCTCAGCCACTGGCTGTCGGCGGCGACCGTGCGGACCTCGCAGATCTGCAGGACCGGCGCGATCGTCTCGCGGATCGCGTCGAGAGCGTGCAGGGCGTCGAGAGCGTACGGGCGCGCGAGCAGGTACTCCGACTGGAGCTCGGCGCCACTGCTCGGGGTGAACTCGGCGCGGAAATGCGGCAGTCGCTCATGCCAGGGGCCCGGCACACCGAACTGCTGCGTGCAGTTCCCGGCGGGCATGCCCGGCACGGGGTGCATGGCCTCGGTGGCGGGCGCGGCCCACGGGAAGTCGTGCAGCGGCTGGTCGGTCCGACGCTTGACCCAGGCCTGTACGAAGCCGGACCGCTGCCAGTCGGTGAACAGGCTCACGCTGTACGCCGCTGCCGACACCGTCTCGAAGTCCAGTCCGGCGAGGGGGAGTTGGCCGTACACCTGCTGGGCGATCTCGAAGTCCGGCTCCAGGTCGAGGGTGAGCGCGGTGACCACGCCGAGCGCGCCCAGGGAGGTCACGGCGCCGTCGAAGCGGGCGTCGCCGCGGGTGATCGTCAGCAACGAGCTGTCGGCGGTGACCAGTTCGACCTCGCGTACGGCCGAGGCCAGCGAGCCGTTGCCGTTCCCGGAGCCGTGCGTGCCGGTCGCCACCGAGCCCGCGACCGAAATGTGCGGCAGCGAGGCCATGTTGTGCAGGGCGAGCCCGTGCTCATGGACGCGCCGGGCCAGCTCCGCGTACCGGACCCCGCCCGCCACCCGCACCGTACGGGCCGCCGTGTCCACCTCGACCGACGGCGGCAGCGCGGTCAGCGAGACCAACACACCCTCGCTGCCCGGGTCGGCGATCGCGTTGAACGAGTGCCCGCTGCCGAGCACCCGCACTCGCGCACTCTGCGCGACGAGCGCGCGCAGCGCGTCGAGCGAGTGCGGGCGGTGCAGCTCCTTGGCGGAGTAGGTGATGTTGCCCGCCCAGTTGGTGACGGGCTCTGCCATCCCTGCCATGTCGTCCCTCCCCAGGAAGCCCTCTGTTGTAGGTGGAAGCTACCTTGACGGGCGGCTGGGTGCCCTCGGCGGGTAGGGCGGCGGTGTTCGCTGTGCCCGTGGTTCGCTCTGTGCCAGCCGTTCGGTGTGCCCGTCGCGGAAACCTCCGGGGTTCTCAGTCGGCTTCCGGTGCGGCACGCAGCGCGGGCGCATCGACCGATGCTGCCGGACCTCCCTCACCGCGAGCCGTCCAGTCGCATGAGGACGGAGTACGCCGACTCGGCCCGGCGCGCCGGTGCGGCGTCAGGGCGTGCGTGGTCCAGGAAGCTCTGAGTCCCGCCGTGGTGGCGAACCCGGCCGCCATCCAGAAGGGTGACGGTGTCGGCTTCGTCGGCCAGGTCGGCGATGTCATGCGTCGACATGAGCACCGGGGTCTTCGCCGCGACCTCCCGCAGCACGTCACGGAAGACCATGCGCTGGTGGGGGTCGAGTCCGGCCGTGGGCTCGTCCAGCAAGATGACGCGCGCGTCGTGGGCGAGGGCGCAGGCGATGCCGACACGGCGGAGTTGTCCCCCGGAGACCCTTGCCGTCTTTTGGCCGGCCTGCTCGGCCAGGCCGACCTGGTCGAGGGCGGCTCCGGCGCGCTCCCATGCACGGGAGCGGCTCTCACCCTTCAGCCAGGCGACGTATGCCACGTACTCTCGGGCAGTCAACTGCCGTGAGGTGGGCACCCGTTGAGGCAGCCAGGCCACGTGGCGGCGGTATTCACGGCTGGCGGAGGTGAGGTCCGTGCCGCTGAGCAGGACTCTGCCCGCCTTCGGCGTGACCGTGCCGGCGAGCAGAGCCATCGTGGTGGACTTGCCCGCTCCGTTGGGGCCGAGCAGGATCGTCAGCCCTTGCTCAGGGACCTCGTAGGTGAAGCGGGACAGGACAGGGCGAATCCAGCGGTGGTAGCTGAAGGTCACACGGTCGAGCAGCAGAGTCATCGGGCGGTCCTTGGTGCGAAGCAGACGAGGGAGAGAACTCCGGCCAGAAAGACAGCGCCGGCGCCTGCGGCGGCATGTGCGACATGGGCTTGCTCTGTGACGATCACCCAGGGGTAGGGGTCGTTGCGACTCCGGCCTCCGAGGAACATGGAGTGAATCATCCAGAAGGCAGGGAGCAGGGTCGCCCTGTGTCCGAGCAGTGGCCAGGCGCCCAGGGCGAGTCCGCAGAAGAGCAGGTTGTTGCGCGCCGCTGTCCACATCGCTTCTGGGTCGAGTGGAGACATCGCCATGGCCACGACGGTTGCGAGCACGGCGAAGCCGGAGACCAGGGTGATGTCCCTCGCGTCGAGCCTGCGGACGGCAGACCGTTCCATGGAGGGCAGTCGCCGTTCCAGGCAGACGACCAAAGCGACGGAGGGGATGAGGCAGAGGAAGTTGCCGAGCTCTGTTGGTACGGCGTAGTACCCCAGGAGTGCCGGGAAAACGAGGACCACATCCAGGGTGAGCCCGATGCTCAGGGCGAAGGCCACCAGGGCACCGGGCAGCAGGTCCAGGGCTCCCCGCTGGCGCAGCCACCAGATCATGTTCAGCGACCTGCCCGGCAGGCATGCCGAAGCTGCTCGGCGTACCAGGTCTTCTGCTCTTGCGCTGGGAGCTTGTCCACTCTGGCCATCTCGGCGAGGAGCTGCTCTCGGCTCTGCCCTTGTGTGAACTGCTGGGTCTCGTGGGACAGCCAGGCGAGGTACTCACTCTCCACACCTATGGTCCGGGCGGCCCAGAGGGTGTTGTAGTGCAAAGTGTTCCAGTCCGGATTCGCGCAGGGCATTCCGACGACGGAAATGGCGATGTTCTCCCGAAGGACCTGTTCCGCGTTGCCGGGCACGAGGTCGAGTGACCAGTGCTCTCCCTCGGCGTCGAGTCGCCGGACATCGGCCACGGTGAGGTCGGTGATGCGAGTGGGCTTCTTCCTGATGATGCCCTTGTCCTGCAGTTGGCCTGTCATCTTGTGGAGTTCGGCCTGAATCTCCCCGATGTGCTCGGAGCCGGCTGACGGCAGGCAGACCTCAGGCACGTCCCCCTCACAGGTGATGGGGGCCAAGCCCTTCGTGGTAGGAGCGATCGAAGGCCAGTCCTTGGTGATGCTGTATGCGCCGAGCAGGCCACCGACTGCGATCACAAGGGATGTGGTGACAGAGGCGACGCGGATACGCCCGTGCCGTGCCAGTACAACGCAGGCAAGGGCCAGGCAGACCGTCGGCAGAACTGCGGCTGCCGTCATGGCCGGCGAGTACGTCTCACCGAACCCCACCCAGGCGATGGACCCGGTGACATGGTGCGCCCAGTAACTGTCCGTCCCCAGCGGGAAGCTGACCCCGATGAATACCGTCACGGCTACGAGCGGCGCGGCGTACAGCGCATGGAATCGGCGCCCTATGACGAATCCGATGACAGCGTGTGCGGTGAGCAGGACGACGACGATCCCCATCAGTTGCCACACATACAGATCGGGAAGGACCCCGACCACCCACAGCCCACCGGCCGCGACGCCGGCGGTGAGGACCGACAGGGAGAGCACGGCGATGAGGATGGGCTGGACGGCGATGCGCCAAGTGGAGCGCGCGGCCCCCAACTCCCAGGTACCGAGGGCTCGCAGTCGTGTCGCCTCCACCGCGGCCAGGGCTGCCACGGCCGCGGCGGCCATCGGGACCGGGGCATGCACGGCGTACGACGCGACCTGTGCGGGCCACGGCGCTGCAATGAGCGACTCGATGTTCCGGGTGGTCGTGAGGAAGACGTAGGTGAAGAAGAGGCCGATCACGGGGAAGGCCAGCACAGCTGGATGTGTGCGAAGAGCGGAGGAGAAGCGCATGAACCCTCGTATGGAGAACAAGCCCGGGCCGCCGCATGCAGTGCGGCGGCCCGGCAGGATTAGTCAGCCAGGGTCGTGTCTACGCTGACTTTGTCGGCGGCACCCGTGCAAGCGCCGCACCCCGAACCGAGCTTGGTGATTTCGAGGGTCGAGGCCCTCCCCTCGAACTGGGGACCGAAAGGCTGGGTGAACGTAGCACCGCCCCTCCGCCTGAGCAACGATCAGATCGGTGACGGGCTGGACGCGGCGATCGGCGCGTATCTGCAGGCCAGAACGCCATTCCCGGCCGAGCCGGAGGTGAAGGCGGGGCCGGTGTCCACGGTGAAGATCGTCCGACCTGTCGGCCGGAGTCCTTCCCAGGTTCTGCCGCGCCCGCCGCGATGCTGCTCCTACGATCCGTCACCGGGCCGGTACGCCGGGAGAACGTGGGAGGGCGCGGGGATGCAGGAGCTGGAGCGGATCACGGCGCGCCGCAGTGAACTGAACGTGCTCGCCGAGGAGTTGGCCAAGCGACTGCAGGAGGTGCGGACGTGGATCGTCACGCTGCCGCAGTCACAGCGTCACGCACGTGGCGGGATCGCAGATAGCCGCAGGACGCATGGTTGTTCGGCGAGGGGTTGTCCACCCTGATGTCGGCGATCACCTTCGCCGCGCCCCTGAAGTCGTCGGCCAAGGTGGTGTCCAGCGTGACGAGGTCAAGCGGGTCGGCAAAGTTCGTCCACAATCGTACCGGGGCGGGAATGCGCAGGGGCCGGGTGATGACGTCCTGGATCTCGGTGTAGCCCAGAGGCGAGCCCAGCGTGATGAACAGCGGGACGTCCTTCTGAGCAAAGTCGGCCTCGCTGAGCACGTCGTAGGCAACGACAGTGCCAAGGCTGTGGCTGACCACCACGACGGGTCCGGCCACGGCGTCGAGGACCGTGCGCAGTCGGTCCCTGATCCTGTCCTGAGTTCTGGTGAAGAAGTACCCGTTGGCGTCCGGGATGAGATGCCGCAGCAGTTGCCGCAGCAAGAAGCGGCGCAGCGGTCCGGGCAGCGGCAGCAGCTCGACGACACCGGCGGCGGGGCGGACGTCTGTGGTCGGGGCGAGGCCCGTCGGGCTCGCGGCGCGGGCCGCCATACTGATCGCCAGGGAGAGGGCAAACTCCTGCCCGTTCGAGTCCATCTCGCCAAACGCTTCGCGGGCTTCGGCGTCCTCGAGGAGTGCGGTATCGGCAAACGCGTCGGACACGAGCGCTGCCAGGGCACCGGTCGCGCCGCACGCATCGGCTGCGATCGCGGCAGGCCGGTCGTGCAGCAGGTCGGCGTAGTAGACCATCCGGGTGCGCTCTCTCATGTCCCGTCCGAACAAGTCCTCGTCCCAGGCGCGCTTCAGGTCGGACTCCGGCGGTTTATTGCCAGCGCCATGCACATAGATGAACGTGGCGGAGTTCGCATTGAATTCCATAGCGGAAATCTCCCTTCCGATTTCCCGCTGCGGAGCGCGGTCGCGGGGAGCATCCTGCTCCAGCGGCTTCCGGTCAACCCGCCACAAAATATTGGTACAGGCAGACGCGGTTGCCCGTTCGACGCGCTCTTGATTCCTGCGGAAGCAAGGAATGAATCATCGCTGACGGGCAGCCCGATTGATCTCGCGGCGACGACGAAAAGTGGGAGACGAGATTCCCGCGCCCCGGGGCTAGCCAAAGTCCTGTATCCGCGGGACGCTGCGAAACTCACAGGCGTGAGCCAGGGAGAAGTGACCAGCATGCCCGACGGCAAACGTGCGCTCGATTATCTGCGGCAGTTCGGCTACCTCCCGGACGAAGCCGCCCTCGACTCTCCCCAGGGCGCGGCGGCCGTCCGGGCGTGCCAGGCCATGGCCCTGCTTCCGGCCACCGGGGAAGTCGACGCCGAGACAGAGAAAGTGTCCGAACGGCCGCGCTGCGGGTTCCCGGACCGGCAGGGTGCCCTTGAGGCCGGCATCGGCACCTTCGTTGCCTTCGGCACCGTAGGGGATCACGCGGTCCTCACGTACCGCGTAAATAATCTCTCCCCCGACTTGGACAGCGATCGGCAACGCAGCCTTATAGCCGTGGCCTGGGATCGCTGGGCAGCGGTGGTTCCCTTGGTGTTCCAAGAGACCACAGAGGCACCCGACATCGAAATTCTCTTCGGCGCCCTCAACTACGGCGACAATTTCCCGTTCGACGGACCCCAAGGTGTACTGGCACATGCGTTCTTCCCGCCGCCTAATGCCGGGGATCTGGCCGGAGACGCACATTTCGACGAGGACGAGACATGGCAGGAGGGATTCACCGCCCAAGGCTTCGACCTGCTGACGGTCATGGTGCACGAATTCGGTCACTCACTGGGCCTGGCGCACACCTCGGTGCCGAGTTCGACGATGAACCCCTTCTGTCCGACGCCGTCGGTCCCGGCGGCGGACGACCGTGCCGGAATCCGCTGTTTCGCTGTTTTCCCAGGCCGATGGTCCCGTGCTCCCGCCCGATCGTGACCTCTTGTACGCCGGCCACACGGGCAGACCGTGAATGCCGGAACCCAGGGCCGTAAGAAGCGCTCCGCTCGAGGTGACGCCGGCGGTCCTGGCCATCTCCTGCTTGTCCGGTTCGTGGGTCGCTACACATAGTGATCGTTGAGTCCCCAGGGAGTTCCTGTGTTCACCGTTGTCCTCGAGACCCGGACGGCCGCGCCCGGGCATGTGGTTTCTCTTCGTACCTCGAAGAACTGGAATGCGGACATCCCTGGCTGGTTCTCGGACGGGCAGTGGGTCTTCACGCTCGACGAGCGCGACTACGAGGGTCAGTTGGAGTTCAAGCTCGTGCTGGACCGCACCGCCTGGATGGCAGGGCCCAACCTGATCGTGGCGACAGCGCCCGGCGTAACCCACCGTTACACGGACGCCGAGGTTGCCTTCGCCGCCGAGGGGAAGGTGGTCGCGGAATCCGGCCGGGTGCAACGAGCTCTCGTCCAACCCGAGTACGACGAAAACCACATCTACGACGTCATAGTCGTCGGCTCCGGCTTCGGCGGCGGGATCCTCGCCGATCAGCTCGGCGACCGGGGCGCGGACGTACTCGTACTGGAACTCGGGTCCTATCTGTTCCCCACCCATGTCGCCAATCTTCCCCGCCGACTGCGCACCGGAGTCTTCGACAAGCATGTATGGGGGCTGTGGCAGGACTTCCGCACGGTCAACTACACCAATGGCCCGGGATCCGACTTCCAGGGCGCCCAGGGATTCAACCTTGGCGGACGGTCTGTCTTCTGGGGCGGTCTGATCCCCGCAATGAGTGCCTGGGAACTCGCCGGCTGGCCCCAGGAAATCCGCGATCACCTCCTCGACATGGGCTACCGGCGCGCGCAGGACGCCCTCAACCGGACCACCCCGGTCGCCTCGGCCTACCAGGAGGACACCAAACGGCTGCTGACCACCACACTGCCCGACCACGAGCACCTCGACGCACCGGTGGCGGTCCAGTACCAGGGCTACACCTCGGCGTCGATGCCCGGGGGAATGTTCTCCACCGCCGACCTGCTACTGGAGAGTCTGTTGGTCCAGGACAACACCCCGCCACCAGGCAGGCTCACCGTCAACCTCAACCACGCGGTCCGCGAGGTGCTCACCGACGGAGACCGCCAGGCCAGCGGCGTGCGCTGCTTCGACCTCCTCAACTGGCGGGAACGCCGCTACCGGGGCCGGAACATCGTGCTGGCCGCGGGGACCATCGAGTCGGCGAAAATCGCCCTCCAGTCCCGGCTGAAGGACCCCAACCAGCTGATCGGACGTGGCATCACCGACCATCCGATCCTCTACACCCACTTCTCCCTCCCCTTCGCCTCGCCGCACGCCGTGCCCGCCTCCAGTGCCAAGGTGCTGTCCCGGTACCGCCACGCCACGGCCAATGACCACCCCTACAACGTGGTGCTGGAACTGGGCGCGGACTTCAACCAGGGCCGCTACGCCGATCCCGACAACCTCGCGCAGCACCGCAAGGACAAGGCCGACTCGGTGCTGTGCGAACTCGTCTTCCTGCTCCACGCGGATCTGCAGAACGACAACCGCGTCGAACTCGGCGGCTCACCGGATGCCCCCGTGACCGTCCAAGTCCGGCCCGCTTCCGTCGCGCAGGAGGTCCAGGAGCAGATCGAGCAGGTCCAACAATCGGTCTTCGCCGCCTTCGACGCGCAGCGGGTCGGATTCGAGGACCTGTCGCTGAAGACGGCGTCGCTGGGCGGAGTGGCCCATGAGGTCGGCACCCTGCGCATCGGCGGTGTCGTCGACAGCAACCTGCGGTTCCTCGGCTACGACAACGTCTACGCCTGCGACAACTCGGTGTTCCCCACGTCCCCGGCCGCGAACCCGTCCCTGACACTGACCGCACTCGCACTGCGCCTGGCGGAACACCTGACACCGACGGGATGAGACCGCGGACCGGCGGTGGCAGACCAAGCACCTGTCGGCAACTCAGTGAGCGGTGTGCATCGTGAAGTTGCGGGTCATGGGTCTGGTGTGCGGGGATCTCGGGCTGGTCGTGACACCAGACCCGTGACCAGCAAACTTCACGATGCATGAGTCTCACTACGGATGCCGCCTGATCGGCCCTTGGCCTTACGCGCCACCCGTGCGCAGCCCTGGCCGGAGGTCTGCGCGCTGCCAGGCGCCAGAAAGCGCTTTCATGTCCATTGACCCCCTCGCTCGCAGACCCATACCGTAGAGACCGGTTGTCATAGACCGTTCGCCATACCCACCTCACCGAGCTGGAGGCCAGTTCGTTGCCCGAGCATTCACCGGGGAGCTCCTCACCCCAACGTGAGTGTCCCGTCGCGCTGTTCGCGATGAGCGCCGAGAACCTGTCGCAGGTCTTTCCGTCGGAGGTGCTGGCCCGTCTGCGTGAGGCCGTAGAAATCGATCCCACTCTGGTGGTCGAGAACAGCTTCGCCGACCCGCGCGTACGGGACGTGCTCGCCAGGACCGAGGTCCTCGTCACCGGCTGGGGCTGCCCCTGTATCGACAAGGCGGTGCTCGACGCGGCGCCGAAGCTGCGGGCGATCCTGCACGCCGCGGGCTCGGTGAAGGGCTTCACCACCCCCGCCGTGTGGGAGCGCGGGATCGCCGTCTCCTCGGCCGCCGGCGCGAACGCGCTGCCCGTCGCCGAGTACACGCTCGCCATGATCCTGCTCGCCGGCAAGGACCTCTTCACGAGCAGGGAGCGCCTCAGAGCCGAACGGGCTCACCCCGGCTGGGGGATCGTTCCCGGTATCGGCAACTACGGCCGACGCGTCGGTGTCATCGGCGCCTCCCGCATCGGCCGCCGCCTCATCGAGTTGCTGCGCCCCTTCGACCTGCGGCCGAGCCTCACCGATCCGTACGTCGACGAGGACGGGGCCGCCGCACTCGGCGTACCCCTGTTGCCGCTCGACGACCTGCTGCGGTCCAGCGACATCGTCACCGTCCACGCCCCGGACACACCTGAGACCCGCCACCTGATCGGTCGCCGCGAACTCGCCCTGATGCCGGACGGATCCGTCCTCATCAACACCGCGCGCGGCGCGCTCCTCGACCACGACGCGCTGATCGACGAACTGCGCACCGAGCGGATCAGCGCGATCCTCGACGTCACGGACCCGGAGCCGCTGCCCGTCGATTCACCGCTCTTCGACCTCCCGAACGCGTTCATCACCCCGCATCTCGCCGGCTCGCAGGGCAACGAGGTGGCGCGTCTCGGGCTCACCGTCGTCGAAGAGGTGGAGCGGCTGCTCGCCGGGCGCGGACTCGCGCACCGTATCGACCACTCGGAGCTGGGACGCGTCGCATGATCATCGCCGCAAGGAGTGGTCGTCGGCGCCCGTGCCGCGTCTCGTAGGGTGACGTGCACCAATGCGGGGAGGGGGCCGAGCGGTGGCCAAGAAGACGGAGCCCGAGGCAAACAGGGACGCGTCCACGGTCCGGGACGTCGCCGCACGGGCGGGGGTCTCCGCGTCGACGGTCTCGCGTGTCCTCGGCGGCACCTACCCCGTCGCCGCGGCCACGCGCGCGCGGGTGCTCAAGGCCATGCGCGAGCTGGACTACGTGGTCAACGCGCACGCCCGCGCGCTCGGCGGCTCGACGAACAAGACGGTCGCGTTCGTGGTCGACGATGTGACCGGGCCCTTCTACGCCCATATCGCGCGCGGGGTGGAGGAACAGGCCTCCGAGGAGGGCCGGCTGTGCATGCTGTGCACCACGCACGGCGACCCGAAGCGGGTGCTCACGGTCGTCGAGACCATGCGTGAGCAGCGGGCCGACGCCGTGATCGTGGTCGGCGGCGCCTGGGAGGACAAGGCGTACCAGGACCGGATGACGCACTTCGCGCACGCCCTGGACCGGGTGGGTTCGCGGCTCGTGCTGGTCGGCAGGCCGCCGCTCGGCCCTGGCATACCGGCCACGGTCGTCGAGTACGACAACGAGGGCGGCGCCTTCGCCATGACCACGCACCTGCTGTCGTCGGGGCACCGGCGCATCGCGTACGTGGGCCGGATGCCCGGCCTGTCCACCAGCGGCCAGCGGCTCAGCGGCTTCACCCGGGCCCATGAACTGCTCGGTCTCACGCCTGATCCTGAGCTGATCGTGGACGGTGCTTTCTCGCGGTCGGTCGGCTATCAGCTGGCGCGTCAACTCCTCGCGGCTGGACGGGAGTTCACGGCGGTCTTTGCGGCCACGGACATGGTTGCGGCCGGGGTGATCCAGGCCCTGCGGGAGGGTGGGCGGCGTATTCCGGAGGATGTCGCCGTCGCGGGATACGACGACATTCCTGTGGCCAGGGACGTCTTTCCCTCGCTCACCACCGTCAACGTTCCGCAGGAGGAGCTGGGCCGGGCCGCCGTGCGGCTGGCGCTGCACCGGGACGAACTCCCGGACAGCCAGCACCTGGTGCTCGGCACGCATGTGGTACTGCGCGACTCGACCCGTCGGCCCGGCCGTTGAGCACGCCTCGGTCAAGCCCCTGAGTTCGACTCTCTTGGACAACCGGTCTCTAAGATCACGGTTGCCATTCCGTTCGCTACTGGTTCGTAATATCGTGCGTAACTGCCCAAGTTGAGCCGTGCGGCACTTTTTCGTGCACGATCTCTTGCCACTTCCTGTGGTCCCTCTTAGCTTCCATAGAGACCGATTTCTATAGCGGCCCTCGGATGCGCCCCGAGCGGTGGCTCTCCCTTGCTCACCGCATCCCCGTAAGGAATCCGTATGCCCGTCACCAGAAGATCCGTCCTGGCCGGTGCCGCCGCCGGGACCGGCGTGCTCGCCCTGAGTGGCTGGTCCACGGCGGCCGTCGGCCAGGCCCCAGCCGTCGAGGCGGCGGCAGCCGAGGGCGCTCGCCGCCTCGACCTTCTCGACTTCGGCGACCCGGATTCCGAGTCCGTCCACGACCTCACCACCGACAACACCGCAGTCGTGGACGGCAACGCGGGGGACAAGGCCCGCGTCGCGCGGCCCCTCGACCCCGCCGACATCAAGGCCGGCGACCTCCGGTTCACCATGAAGGTCGACCCGGTCCACCAGAACTACCTCACCGTCAAGTTCTGGGGCAGCGACACCTCGATGTACAAGACGATCGCGTACATCAACGGTGAGCAGATCGGCTACCGCCGCTCCGGCGACTACGAGGCCCTGAACACCGGCACCAACCGCCCCCTGCCCGGCCGCTTCTTCTACGCCACGACGATGCTCCCCCTGGAGCACACCCGAGGGCAGGAGACCGCCGAGATCACCCTGCGGACGTACGACAACGCCTTCAACGCCAAGGTCACCGCCAACTCCCGTGGCTACTACCGGGCTTACACCCACACCAGCGCGTATCTCGACGTGAGCGACGAACCGCAGGCCGACTACACCCCGCCCACGGACACCGTCACGGACCTGTCCGAGGAGCAGAAGCAGGCCCTGGTCGACGACTACGTGGCGAGCCAGGTGAAGCTCTTCAGCGACTGCTCGGCGAGGATCGACGCCTCGGCCACGGCCCGCCTCTCCATCGTCCGTTACCAGGACGAACTCCGCTTCTACGCCACCGCCTTGACCCAGGCCGCCTGGTGCCCGGCCAAGTCCGCCGCCGACAAGAAGGCCGCCCTGCTGCGCGTCTTCAAATGCGTCGACAACCACACCAAGGACTACTACGGCAACACGAAGCTGCTTGCCCGCGGCGGCCACCAGGGCGACTGGGGCGGGTACTACGGGGCGCTCGGCGAGGCCCTGTACGTCGTGGAGAACCTGATCGCCGACAACGATGTCTACGGACGTGAGGCCTTCGAGGCGTTCCTCGACGAGCCCTTCACCACCGGCACGAGCGACGGCGAGACCTCCCTCAAGGACGTCGACTTCGATGGCTCGCCGCTGACCCGCCGCGCCGCCTGGGGCCGGGTGCTGAAAGCCAACTTCGACTACGCGCGCTCCCGGCTCTCGTACATCTACAACCAGGTGATGTACACGTACGAGGGTGCCTGGGAAGCCCATGAAGGGCTGCGCGTCATCGGCTCCAAGTTCTACGAGGGCAAGGCGCGCAGCCATCGCATCGCGGGCGAGGCGCTCGGCTGGCTGCCCTTCCTCGGTGAAGAGGTGCTCGTCGGCCCGGACGGCCAGGAACTGGACCTCTTCCATTCGCTCTTCTACCACGACACCACGGCCCGCTGGACCGACGACTACATCAAGTACGTCATCAAGGGCCTCGCCAAGTCCAAGCTCGACAAGGACGGAAACGTGGTGCGACGGCTTCCGCTCGGCAGGCACTTCACCGGCATCACCGAGGCCGGTCACACCCGCGAGAACGGCTACGTCGCCAACTACGGCGAGTCCACCAACTACCTCCCCGAGTGGTTCCACCGCACATGGGGACACAAGGGCGACGAGGAACTCAACGACCACATCCTGGAGTTGGCGCTGCGTAATCTGCACGCCCGCTCCCACGCCCGGATGACGGACCTCGACGACAACCTCAAGCGCACCATGCGCATGGAGATGGTGATCGACGAGCGCAACACCAACTACCCGGGATTCCCCGGCTATGTGCTCCGTATCTCCGAGGGCAAGATCCTCAACTACGTCTCCCTGGCCCACCACATCGCCCAGCACCCCGACCGCTACGCCGGCGAGGAGTGGAAGCAGGTCCGCGCCCACGCCCGCGAGACCGTCGGCTTCGCCCAGCAACAGCTCGCCGACCACCAGTACTTCAACACCTTCGCCTCGGTGAAGGCCAAGAACAAGTACGACCTCAAGCTCGCCGAGACCTACGCCTACCTCAAGGCACACGAGCCGACCGGCATCGTCCACCCCCACACCGACTTCGACTGCTACACCGCCGCCGAACTCGCCGCGCTCGCCGTCAAGAAGAGCGAGTACGAGCGCTTCGCCTGGGTCGACGTGGACTGCATGTTCGTGTCACTGCGCGACGGCGATCTGCACCTTTGGGGCCAACTCAACGAACGCCAGCGGGGGTTCGCCCGCAACGGCCGACTGCACGCCCGGTACGCCAACCGCGATCACCTCGTGCAGCTGGGCTCCGACGGGCTCTTCCAGTACGAGGACTACTGGGCCCGGATGGACAACATCGACGTCGACTTCATGGAGGACCAGCAGACGGCGGACGGCGGGGCGCCCCAGGCCCTCGCCGGTGAGATCGCCCCCATCACCTACCAGCCCGGCGTCGGCACGGTCCGTCGCGAGAACTTCGAGGCCGACCATGCCTACTCGGGCTACCCGGACCTGCTGACCGCCCGCTACGGCCGCTACTGCTTCGTCTTCAACACGACGCGCAAGGTGTACGGCAACGAGCGCGCGTACGACGTGAAGATCCCGGCGGGCCACTCGGGCTCCACGGTCCTCGACCTGGTCAGCGGCAAGGAGCTGGCGATACGGGGCGGCAGGGTGACCGTACCGGCGAAGACCGGTGTGGTGCTGAAGCTGTCGTCGGCCGACATTCCCCAACTGCCGCCCGCCCACGTCGACTTCGTGCACACCCTGCCGGGCGACGGCGCGGTCACCGTCACCTGGCAGACCACGGCCGGTGCCACTCATTACGAGGTCAGGCGGGCCACGCGCCGGCCCGGACCGTACGCCCTGATCGCCGAGAAGGTGACGGGCAGACACTTCACGGACCCGAAGGTGCGTACCGGCGAGACGTACTACTACACGGTCACGGCCGTCAACGGGGTTGGTTCCGGGGCGAGTTCACATACGATCCGCGCCAAGCTCCCCGCCTCCGTCTCGCCGGGTCTCGCGAGGTCCGGCTGGCGCGACGACGCCCTGGGCACCGCCCGCTCGGGCGGCGCGGCCGTACGCGGATCGACCGTGCGCGTGCTGGGCGCCAAGGGCGACGGGCTCGGCGAGGGCGACGACTACCAGCTCCTGAAGCGCACCATCGAGGACGAACTCCACTTCGTCAGCCGCCCGTTGCCCGGCAGCTTCACGCTGACCGCTCGCCTCGACACCGCCCGAGGTCCGCTGACCGGGCTGATGCTCCGCGACAAGCTCGACCCCGACACCCGCCACGTCTACTTCGGCGCCGACGCGGACGGCAACCTCGTCTTCCACAACCGCACCCGCGACAGCCGCCACGACTGGCAGGACGACCTGCGCTCGCCCATCACCCGAAAGCCCGAGGGCCAGACCCTCGCCGCCACCCCCTGGCTCCGGCTGGTCCGGGACTTCGCGACACACCGCGTGCTCGCCCAGGTGTCGGCCGACGGTTCGGTGTGGCTGACGGTCGGCTCGCTGTTCACGCCTTTCCCGTACGCCGTCCATGCGGGCGTGGCGGCCACCGGGGACGCCACGTTCACGAAGGTCGCGGTCGATGTGCTCGCGGCCGGCGCGGTTGTCGTCTCGGTCGAGCGGGATGCCGATACCGCGGTTGTTCGCTGGAACAAGCCAGAGGACGCGGTGGCGTTCACGTTGTCCCGCTCGACGGACGGTACGCAGTGGGAGGTGCTGGAGAAGGGCACCCGCTCGTACACGTACAAGGACGAGGGGCTGCGCCACGGGAGGCGCTACTACAAGGTTGCCGCCCAACTCGTCGGTGGTGGCACGCGTGAGACGACCGACCCCGTGGTCGTCTCCGCCGAGACCTTGGCCCAGGTCATCGCCCGCGCCCGGAAGGTGGACGCCTCCGAGTGGACGAAGAAGTCGTACGCGGCCTTTGTCGCCGAACTCGATCGCATCGAGAAGGGGGCGGGGGAGGACGAGGACACCCGTATCGACCAGGTGTACGCGGCTTACGAGCTTCTCGTCTCCATCGAGACGCTGCTGCGGAAGTTCGAGGTCACGCCGTCGATGGTGCAGGCGTCGACCGTCGCGTGGCCGGGCACGGGGACGACGGCGTCGAACGGGTGGCGGGCCTTCGACGGTGACACGGCGACGTATACCGACACGCTCGCCGCGGAGAGCTGGATCGACATCGATGCGGGAGCCTCCGGGCCGATCACCGTGGACCGTGTCCGGCTGTATCCGCGTGTCGGGCAGCTGAGCCGCGCCAATGGGACGGTTTTCCGGGGCTCGAATGACGACGGGGGCACTTGGACGGACTTCCACACGGTCAGCGGGGTCAACGCTGCCGAGTGGTACGAGTTCAAGCTGCCTGAGCGTGCCTCGTACCAGCGGATTCGCGTGTACGACGGCCACAATGGCCGCTGCAACATCGCGGAGGTGGAGTTCTGGTACCAGCTGCCGGATGAGGAGTGAGAGCCGTGGGCCCCGCGAGGGGCCCCGGCCCCGCAGCTCCGCAAGCAGAGGCATACCGTGAGAGTTCGAGCACGGGAGCCAGAAGTGCACGGGAGCGAGGAGGTCGGGATGGGCAGCCGTACCGCACTGGTCGAGGATCTGATGGAGCGGTTCCCGCATGTGCCGCGGGAGGCCGTCTTCAAGGAGGACCTGCTGCGTGGGGGAGTGGCCTTCGACGACTCGGCGCTCAGCGACAACGAGGGCGGTGACGTCAAGCCGAAGTCGTACTTCATCTTCTCCTTCGACCACGGGACCCTGCCCGAGCTGGGAGAGGCGGCTCTCCGGCGCCCGCCCGAGGAGATCATCCTCACCGGAGGCCCGTACGACCTGCGGCGGACCGTCGTCTCCGTACGCGTCAATCCGTCCTCGCCCTACCGGGTGGCCTCCGACGAGGACGGCATGCTCGGGCTCTATCTCGACGGGAAGCGGATCTCGGACGTCGGGGTGCCGCCGATGCCGGAGTACTACCGGCACACCCTCGCCAACGGGAAGTCCGTGATGGAGGTGGCCCCGACGATCCAGTGGGGGTATCTCATCTACCTGACCGTCTTCCGGGTCTGCCAGTACTTCGGTGCCAAGGAGGAGTGCCAGTACTGCGACATCAACCACAACTGGCGCCAGCACAAGGCGGCGGGCCGCCCGTACACGGGTGTGAAGGACGTCGAGGAGGTCCTCGAGGCGCTGGAGATCATCGACCGGTACGACACGGCGAAGGTGTCCACCGCGTACACCCTCACCGGCGGCGCCATCACCTCGAAGGTCGCCGGGCGCGACGAGGCCGACTTCTACGGGCACTACGCCAAGGCCATCGAGGAGCGCTTCCCGGGGCGGTGGATCGGCAAGGTCGTCGCGCAGGCGCTGCCGCGTGACGACGTACAGCGCTTCAAGGACTACGGCGTGCAGATCTACCACCCCAACTACGAGGTGTGGGACCGCCGTCTCTTCGAGCTGTACTGCCCCGGCAAGGAGCGCTACGTCGGCCGCGACGAGTGGCACAAGCGCATCCTCGACTCGGCGGAGATCTTCGGCGCGCGCAACGTCATCCCCAACTTCGTCGCCGGCGTCGAGATGGCCGAACCCTTCGGCTTCACGACGGTCGACGAGGCGATCGAGTCGACGACCGAGGGCCTGCGGTTCTTCATGTCGCACGGCATCACGCCCCGGTTCACCACGTGGTGCCCCGAGGTGACGACGCCGCTCGGCAAGGCCAATCCGCAGGGCGCTCCGCTGGAGTACCACATCCGGCTGCTGGAGGCGTACCGCTCGACCATGGAGGACTTCGGGCTCTCCTCGCCGCCCGGATACGGTCCGCCCGGGCCGGGGAACGCGGTCTTCTCGGTGAGCTCGTTCATGGACAGTCTGCCGGCGAACGAGGAGGCACGGGCGGTCTGAGGGGCGCGCGGTCTGAGGGGCGCGCTGCGGGTCCTGTCTGGGGGCCTGTGCGGGCTGGTTCGGGGGTCCTGTTTGTGCTGGTGGGGACGAGATTGGGGCTGAGGGGGATGGGGCTCGTGAGGTACCAGAGCTAAGCGCATATGCATGTGACGCTTGTCAGTTGTGTGGGAAGCGTGGAAAACTCTGCTCCCCGTTGAGTTGTCCCCGCTCAACTGTCGTATTGCCCTGGTGAGTTGACTCCCCCTTTTCCGGATGCAGGTGAAGTCCCGCTCATGCCTGACCTGCCGACCCCTCAAGACGCCGCCGAAGCCGCGCTGTTCTCGGAATGCTGGGACGCGGTGCTGTCGTACGCCGATCTGTGCACCGCCGGTTCCGCCGGTGCCCGACAGCTGGCCTCCGAGGCGTTCTCCCATGGGATACGTGAGGTGCGCGCCACCGAGGACAGTGGCGGCAAGAGCTTCGGGCGCCGGTTGCGGACGCCCCGGCTGCCCCGAATACCGCTGTTACTGACCTCCGTACGCCAGACGGCCGCAGGCTGGGAATCGAAGGGCCAGGGAGACCGCCTCGACCCCGACCTGCGGCTGTGGCTCAACTCCGAGAAGGCGGAGCGTTATTCGGGACCGCCACTGCAACGTCCGCTCGCGCTCCGCGCGCTCAGGGACATGCAGGAAGCGGACGCGGCGCTGCTCTGGCTGGCCGAGGTCGAGGCGATACCGCTGCCCGCCGTGGCCAGAAAACTCGGCCTCGATCCGGAGGGTGCCGCCGAGGAACTCGCCCAGGTGCGAGGCGTGTTCCGCGACCGCTGCCACCGCAACCACCTCGACACCCCGCTCGAAGCGGAGTGCCGCAGCTATGCCCGGCTCCTCGACGCGGTCACCCGCTCGCCCGTCGCCGACGCCCCCGCCGACCTCTCCCGCCACCTCGCGCGCTGCGTCCAGTGCGCGGAGGCCGCCGCCTGTCTGCGGCTCGGCGGCGGCGCCGGGCTGCCCGCGGCCCTCGCGGCCGGCGTGCTCGGCTGGGGCGGGCGCGCGTATCTGGAACGGCGGCGCAGGGCCGTGGAGTCGGGGCTCAGCCGGTCGTCGAGTACGGACCTGGACGAGGTGACGGCGCCGGAACCAGAGGAGGCGGCCAAGGCCAGGATCGGGCGCGCCGGGCTGCTGGTCGCGGCCGTCATCGTGTCCCTGCTCGCGCTCGTGGTCTCGCTGGGCGCCTTCGACTCCGACAGCGACCCCGTCGCACAGGACGGGCCGACGTCGGACCGTCAGCCGGTGGGGGGCCAGGTGCCCCCGGCGGACCTCCTGCCGTCCGCCACCACGTCCCCCGCTCCGAAGCCCTCGGAATCCGACCCCTCCGACCCCGGGTCGGGCTCGGACGCCGACGAGGACGGGGACGGGGACGGGGACAAGCAGCCGGGCAAGAAGCCCCAGGGCGAGGCGACGGCCTCCGACGAACCCGAATCTGACTCCGAGCCCACGAAGCCCGCCTACTGCAAGGCCAGTTACGACCTGGTCAACCAGTGGCCGGACGGCTTCCAGGCCACCGTCACCGTCACCTCCACCAAGGCCCTCGACGGCTGGCGCGTCGGCTGGAAGTTCCGCGACGGCCAGCGCATCACCCAGATGTGGGACGGCACCGTCGACCAGGACGGCTCCCGGGTGACCGCCACCGCCGCCGACTACAACAAGTCCGTACCCGCCGGCGGCAAGCTCGCGGTCGGCTTCCTCGCCTCGTGGGAGGGCGAGAACTCGGCGCCGTACGACGTCACGCTGAACGGGCACGGCTGTACGGAGGCGAGCTGAGGGGCTCGCTTCGGGGCGAGCCCCGGGCCTGGACGTGAGGCGCACCCTGGGCGAGGAAGGAACGGAGGCCCAGTGACGACCGGAGTGATATCGCTCAATGTGTGCTGCGGGCTGTCGTCCTCGCTGCCGTCGGTGAAGGAGCGGGCGGTCGAGTTCTGCTCGGTGCTCGAAGCTTCGGACGCCGGCATCGTGAACTTCCAGGAGGTCTGGACTCCTGGTCTGCTTCGGGTGCTGCGCAGCCGGTTGCGGTCGTACCCGTTCGTCGCCGTCAGGGGCGGCGTGGCCAGTCAGCCGGCCGGGGGACTGGTGTCGTTCTCGCGGCTGCCTGTCCGGTCGGTGTCGTACGTGTCGTTCCGCGGCGCACGCCCTCGGGCGGGCGGAGTGCTCTTCCGGAGCGCCGTGGCGATCGGAAGCAGCCTCCAGGGAGTGCTGACCTTCGAACTGACGGGACGTCGGACCGTCCTCGGGAACGTCCATCTGAGCGCCAACAGGGACGGTGACTGGACCGCCGGCAACCGGCACCAGGCCTTCCAGCGAACACAACTGCAGATGTTCCACCGAACACTCCGGCGGGCCCGTCGACCCGATACGGAACTCGCGGTCGCCAGCGGCGACTTCAACGTCTCCAGCGACAGTCCGCTCTACCCGTTGGTGGTGGACGGAGACACATGGCGGGACGCGTTCGCCGGGGATGACCGGCCGACCTACCACCCCGAACTCCTGCCCAGCGGCAAGCGGGCGCACCGCATCGACTACGTGCTGGTCGCGGGCGATCCCGAACGTCCTCCGGTGACCGCGACCTCGCTGTTGTTCACGGACCGGGTCCAACTGGCGGACGGGCGCAGCACGTTCCTGTCCGACCACGCGGGGCTCAGGGTCGAGGTGACGCTTCCCGGGCCCGCGGCGTAAAACGCGTGGGGTCCAGAAATCCTGGATGCCCAGGGCGCGAGCCTGCACGCGGATCGCTATTCCGTCGCCTCTTGCAAACGGGTTGCACACGAAGCCCTTTGGTCGGGCGTTCTTTCGGAAGTGGCTATGTCTACTGTGTCGACAAGGACACGGGGTTTCTATGCCCTTTAGGCGGGCGTTCTTTGGAAACCCTCGCGGAGCGCATCATGGACCAGACGCTCGCATTTCCGTTTCTATGCCCTTCAGGCGGGCGTTCTCTGGAAACCAGGTCAAGAAGCTCCTGAAGGAGCACGGCACAGAGTTTCTATGCCCTTCAGGCGGGCGTTCTCTGGAAACCCTTCGATGACTCCGAGCCGTCTGGCCCGCGACGATGATGCCCGTTGCGCAGGAACGGCCGCAAGGGCACCCCTTGGGTGGTGACGTGAGTCACATCTCGATGGATCACGGCCGTGACCTGCTGGAACGAGCCGCGCGGGAATCGCCGATCCTGGCCTGTCCGGCCCGTAGGCCGGTGACGCCCAGATCGCCGGGGGTGCCGGTCAAGGTCGGGGCTCAGCCGCTCGAGTACGGACCTGCACGAGGTATCGGCCCCGGAACCCGAGGAGAGCCCCAGGCTTGGTGGGGCGGTCCGGGCGGCCGGGGTGTCCGCCCCTGTTCCCCGGAACCCGGCTGGACTTCGACACCCGCCATGCGTACGGACGGAGCTTCGCGGTCGCGCTGCGCGGCTGAGCCTGATGTAGGGGTACAGTTTATAGAGGTGTAGTTCTATGTTCTGCACGTCGGAGAGGTGTGGGTCGGAGAGGCATGGACAAGCCCGTCGAGATGTTCGACCGCGACTACGAATGGTCGGCGCTGACGCGGTTCATCGAGGATGAACAGCCTGGCGCGACGCTCGGGGTGGTCTCCGGACGGCGCCGACAGGGCAAGACCTTCCTGCTCGATGCGGCCTGCCGTGCCGCAGGCGGGTTCTACTTCGGGGCGACCGAGGCCACCGATGCCGAGTCCCTGCGGCGAATGAGTGCCGCGCTCACCGCGCATGTGCGCCCTGCCAGTCCGTACCACTTCTCCGACTGGGCCGAGGCCGTCGACGCGCTCCTCGCGCTGGGTACGGAGCGGCCCGTGCCCGTCGTGATCGACGAGTTCCCGTACCTCGCCAAGGCGAATCCAGAGCTCCCGTCGATCATCCAGGAGGCGCTGCGAACCCTGCGCGACCAGCGCAGCGGATCCCGTACCCGGCTGCTGCTGTGCGGCTCGGCGCTGTCGTTCATGGGGAGGCTGCTGTCCGGCAACGCTCCCCTGCGAGGCCGGGCAGGGCTGGAGTTGGTCGTCCGCCCTCTTGACCACCGCCTGGCCGCCGAGTTCTGGAACATCACTGACCCGCGCCTGGCCCTGCAGGTCAACGCCATCGTGGGCGGTACCCCTGCGTATCGACGGGAATTCGCCCGCGGCGACACCCCGGACGGAGCCGACGACTTCGACGACTGGGTCGTCCGCACCGTCCTCAACCCAGAGACCCCGCTGTTCCGGGAAGCCCGGTATCTGCTCGCGGAAGAGCCCGACCTGCGGGACACCGCCCTGTACCTGTCCGTGCTGGCGGCGGTCGCCGACGGCAATGCCACCCGCGGGGGCATGGCCGGGTACCTGGAGCGCAAGGCCACGGACATCGCGCACCCCATCAACGTCCTTGAGGACGCCGGCCTGCTGCACCGGGATGCCGACGCCTTCCGCGCCAACCGTCCCACCTACCGCATCGCCGAACCGCTGATCGGCTTCTACCACGCCATCATGCGGCCGGTCTGGGACCAGTTGGAACGCCCCGGCAGCGCGGCCCGGGTCTGGCAGGCCAGCCGACGCCGCTTCACCAGCAACGTCCTCGGCCCTCACTTCGAACAGGTCTGCCGCGACTGGGCACTGCACCACGCCGACCCGGAGCTGTTCGGCGGTCTGCCCGCGCGGGTCGGACACGGCGTGGTGCACGATCCCAAAGCCCGTGTCGGCCACGAAGTGGATGTGGCGGTCATCGGCATCGCCGACGGCTCCAGGCCACCGCTCCTTGCCATCGGCGAGGCCAAGTGGAACGACACGATGGGCATCGCCCACATCGAGCGCCTCCAGCACATCCGAGACCTCATCGCCCAGTCCGGACGTTACGACACCACCGGCACCCGACTCATGTGCCTCAGCGGCGCGGGCTTCAACGACAAGGCGTACGCGGCCGCACAGGCTGGCCCCGATGTCCAACTGGTCGGCCTGGAGGCGCTGTACGGCATGGCGTGACGGCCAGCGTAAAACGCGAAGGTTCCAGAAATCCTGGACGCCCAGGGGCGTGAACCTGTGCGCCGATCGCTATTCCGGCGCCAATTGTCGCCGGATGATGCCATTTCTATGCCCTTTAAGCGGGCGTTCTTTGGAAACCAGTTCCGATCCCTACCCGTGGCCGCATAACGGCTGGTTTCTATGCCCTTCAGGTGGGCGTTCTCTGGAAACGTACGACGGCTACGAGATACAGACGACGTTCTGGAACGTTTCTATGCCCTTCAGGCGGGCGTTCTTTGGGAAACCCTTCGACGATTCCGAGCCGTCTGACCCGCGATGATGATGCCCGTTGCGCAGGAACGGCCGCAAGGGCGCCCCTTGGGTGGTGACGCGAGTCACATATCGATGGATCACGGCTATGACCTGCTGGAATGAGCCGCGCGGGAATCGCCGTTGCTGGCCTATCCGGTCGTAGCCGGTGACGCCCAGGCCACCGGGATGCCGGTCAAGGAGGAACGGGCGCGCCCGTGGTGCCCTGCGGTGATCGTCATTCGAGGTCGACCTCAACTGAGCCCAGACCATGGGTTGTCTGGGCCCCCGCCCCAGCTGTTATGGCGAACAGGGAGAGGGCGGGGAAGAGTTGAGGGACGCGTTCGTGTGGTTCGTAGCGGCCGAGGAGTCGGAAGGCGGCGGTTCCGGTGAAGCCGATGCGGGTGCCGGAGCCGAGGTCCACGGGGAGCGAGGAGATCTCGTGGGCCGAGAGGGCCACCGCTCCCAGGAGTTCTTTCCCTTCCACGTCTGTCAGGCGCGCGGTTTCGGGGGCGAAGAGGTTCCAGCGTCGGATGAGGCCTCCGTACAGCAGTACGGGGTCCGGGAGCGGGTGCCAGCGGCCGTTGCGGGAGAAGTAGGTAGCGGAGCGGAATTGGATGATCGCGCGGGAAGCGGGGGGTAGTTGGGACAGGGCCGCGTACGGGGTGAACTCCTCGTGGGCGGTGGTCACGGTGAAGTGCTGGGAGCCGAGCCGGACTGTTCGGCCGGTCAGGCGCGTGAGGTCCGGGCGGGGTGTGTCCGGCAGCCAGCCGAGGCGGAGGAGGGCGCCTGGCCTGCCGCTCTGGGGTGAGGGCGTCGCCAGGAGTGGGGAGACGGTGTAGGGCTTGTGCTGGGCGTGGTGGTCCGCGCCGGTGCCCTCGAGCAGCAGAGCGGCGAGGCCGTGCAACTGGGCGGGTGTGACGGGCTGTTCGGCGTCCGGGCGGTCTGCGGTGAGTGCGAGTGTCCAGCGGGTCGGCATCAGCGGAGCTGCCGGTGTCGGGGCGTGTGCATGTGCGGGGCTCCTGGTTCAGCGTGCTGTGGCGTTCAGTGGGCTGTGGCGCGGACGAAGGTGGCGGGGGCGGGGCCGGGTAGTTCGAGGAGTTCGAAGGCCAGGGCGTGGGCCTCGGGCGGCAGGGGGCCGACCTGTTTGTCGTCCGCGGCCCAGGGCGTGCCGGGGCGGATGTGGACGCGGACCTGTTCGCCGCCGTCCTGGCCGGGGTGGAGGGCGGCGGTCAGGGCGTACGGGCCGTCGATGCGCAGGCGCAGGCAGCGGTTCTGGCCCCAGGCCCACAGGTGGGTGGATGGGGGAGGGTGTGCGGGCAACCGGTCCGCGCCGGTGACGTGGAAGCCGTCCAAGTCGGCCCAGGCGCATGTGGTGCCGGCCAGCAGGGAGCGTGCCTCGGTCCAGTCGAGACGGCCGTGGCGGGCCAAGCGGGCGGCGGTGGGCAGTGCGGTGTGCTCGGGCTCGGGCTGGGTGGTGGGCACGCTGGCCGTCATGCCGGGGCCTCCTCGGTGGCCTGGGCGGGCGCCGGGCTCGTCGGTCGGTGGTGGGCCCGCAGGGTGTCCATGGCCGACGTGCGTTCGGCTGTGAGCCAGTCAGCTGTTGTGGGTTGTGCGGTGAGAGTGCCGTAGCCGCGGGTGGTGCCGCCGCCGATGCCGATGGCTCCGTCCGCCAGGTCCTTCAGGGCGAGGACCAGGGCGGCGCGTATCAGGTCGGGTACTGCTTTGTCGTGGCGGATGTGCAGGGTCAAGTGGCCGTCTTCGACGGTCTCTTCCGAGTAGAGGGCCTCGTCGCGGGCGCCGCCGAAGACGCGGTCGATGGCGACGTGGTTGCGCACCCGGACCTCGCCTCCCCGTACGGGGGAGTCGGCGAACAGGAGCCGTCCGCGGGCGCCGACCGTCTTCGACGGCTCGGCGCCGTTCGCCGCCCGGCCGGGGCGTTCGCTCCAGCCGAAGGCCTCGCAGACCACGCAAGTGCCGCAGCTGCCCGAGGTGTTGTCCTCGACGGAGGCGCACACGTCGCCGATGCCGACCGACCGCAGGATGAACTCGACGCGGGCACGCAGGACGCCCTTCCAGGTGCTGCCGGGGATGACCGGTACGTTCTCGTGATCCCGCAGGATCTTGGCGACACCGCCTCGGCGTCCGGAGCGCTCGGCGGAGGTGCCGGTGCCGATGTGGACGGCGTCGGCGATACGGAACTGAAGGGCCCTGCCGAACACGTACGGCTCGTCCGGGGCGCCGCCTGCCCGCTGCGCGCGGTCGTGGACGACGGTGGCCTGGTCGTCGACGAGGCCGGGGCCGCCGGTGGTGAGCCAGTGGTGCAGGCCGGCAGGGGTGGACAGGTCGATGACGCGGTGGCGGACGGTGATGAGTTCGGCGCGGCCGTAGCCGGTGGTACGTCCGCCGCCGATACGCGGCCGCCAGCCGCGGAGCAGTTCGAGGACCTCGTCGACCAAGGGGGAGACGGTGGTTTCGCTGTCGATGCGCAGCCAGAGGGTCAGTTCGGTGCCGGGCGGGAGGAGTTCGCGGTCGTGGAGGGTGGTGGCCTTGGCGGCGGCGCGGTGCCGGTCGACGGCTGTATGGCGGCGATGCGTCACAGGTGTGTCGGGCAGGGTGAGCCGGGTGCCAAGGACCCGGACGGGGGAGGCGATCGCGGTGGTCTCCTCCCGGCCGTTGCGGGAGGTGTTGTCCGGGTCCTTGAAGACGTCGCCGAAGAGGGCCCGCCGCCGGTCCGGCGGGGTCTGGTGCCGTAGCGACCCGGTCAGGGAGGTGCCGGGCAGGTACGGGTTGCCCCAGCCGTCGCGGGCCAGCGGCAGGTCGGGACGCAGGACGGAGGCGACGGTGTGGGCCTCGGGGGCGGTGACCGCGCCGGGTCCGGTGAGTTCCAGCTCGGCCTGGAGGATGTGGACGATGCTCATGACCTCGGGGTCTGCCTCTCCATCAGCCGGTTGAGGGCGCTGAGGATGCCCAGGGTGCGGTCGAGGACATCGGCGGGAGCGTCCAGCAGCATGCGGGTGAGGGCACGCCGCTGGTCCGGGGTCAGCCTCCGCATCCGGGGACGTTCCAGCAGCCCGATCCGCTGCGCGGTGGGCCCCTGGATGTGGGAGCGCAGGTTGTCGGCGAACCACGCGCCGTGCCCGGTGTCCAGGATCATGCGCGCGTACGCCTCGGCCGGGTCCGGCGCCCGGTCCTGACCCGTGGCGACGGGTTCCGGCCCGGGAACCTGTTCCCAGGCGGTGGTGGCGGTCTCCAGAGCGCCGAAGCCCTCGTTGCGACGTAGTCCGATGCCACGCCCCGCCAGGGCGAGCAGCCCATCGGGAGCGGGTGGCCGGTTGAAGCCGAGGAGGAGGACGGAGCCGGCGCTGACGGCCAGTTCGACCGGTTTGGGCAGCCGGGAGGCGGCGTGCCAGCCGCCGACCCGTTCCCGCCGCGCCCACACCCGTTCCACGTCGGTGACGTGTGCGCCGCCGAGCAGTGAGGAGAGTTCCGCGTCGAGCGCGGCGCGCAGAGCCTGGGGGTCGGCGAGGTCGAGGGGCAGCCCTGAGGGATCGGTGAGGATCGCGGGTGCGATCAGACGCAGTGCGATCCGGTGCCCTGTCGTGGGCGGGACGAGGGTTGCGGCGGGGGAGGGGGTGTAGGTGACGGCTCCGGAGGTGCCGCGGCGCCCGCCCAGACGTAGCCGTCGGGAGCGGCTCAGCCACGCTGCTGACTCGTCGGACAGCCGGGAGCCCAGGGCGATACGGCCGTGGAAGGTGCGTTCGGCACCTTCGGCGTCGCGGTGGGTCAGGGCGCGGCGGGTGAACAGCAGGCGCTCTTCCGCGACTTGGCGTGCGTCGTCGATCTGCAGATGAGTGCTCTGTGTGACGTATGGTCCCGACGCGGCGCCGGTGAACTCGACCTCGCCCCGCCCGGACGCCAGCGGCCCGTGCGTGCACGACGGCTCGCCCTGGTTCTCGTCTCCGGTGCCGACGAAGGCCTCGTCGACGACGGTGGCGCAGTTCCGGTACTTGCAGCGCAGCACCGACAAAGGCACCACCTGCGAGCCGGTCGCGAACAGCGGCCCGTAGCAGACCTCATCCTCGAACAGGGTGAGGAACTCGCGGCGCTTGGCGGCAGGCACCTTGGTGGGCAGACCGTGCTCGGCGATCCACGCGGCGGCCAGCGCCCCACGTACTACCGAGCCGGGGACGTGGAGGCGGGTGGGTACCGGTGCGGTGCCGGCGGGATGGACGCCGAGGGCGAGGGGCTGGTGAGCGGTCACCTGGATGTCAAGCACGCGGGTGGCTCCTCCACTGGTCGGCGAGCGCAGTGAAGCGGCTGAGCAGTGTCTCGTCGACGACAGGGTCGGCGGGCGCGCACTGGACCCAGCCCAGGCCCCGACGTCGCTCCGCGCCCAGACTGTGCACACCGGCGGCGGCACACGCCAGGACCGCCAGGTGACCGTCCCGGTCCAGAAGAGGGCCGCCGGTCTCGGGCAGCGGCCCATGCTGGCTGACCGTGAACTCGGCGCTGTGCGCCCACACTTCCTCCCCGTACAGCAGGTGGTCGCGTAGCGCGGCACCCGCGTCCTCGTCCAGGCGCACCCGTGCCCGTACGGCCACCACGGGCTGCCCCTCGGGATCGCCGTCCTGGAAACGGGCCGCCTCCCAGCCCCATGGAGTGGGGTGGTGCGGGCCGCCGAAGACGGCCTCCACCAGGCGTGGCAGGCCCGGCAGGAGGCGCTCCGCGGAATCCCGCATCAGCCCCTTGAGGGTGGAGGCGGGCAGCAGGTTGTCCCGGTCGACGACCGCGTCGATGCCGGGCCGGCCGTTGCCGGTGGCGACCCGGAACGGGCCGTGGAAGGTGATTGTCACGCGCATGGCCACCACCGGGCGAGATTGAGGGCCGCGCCCAGCCCGACCCCGCAGGTGGGCGGCTGCTCGAGCCGGTCGAGGGGAGGAAGGAAGGGCCGTACGGCGTCGAGATGGCCCACCCGGTCGGCGAGGGCCGCCGCCGTGAGCAGGCCGCTGCCGCGCAGTGCCTCCGTGAGCCGGGCCCGGTGGCTGGCCGGTACTCTCACCAGCCGCGACAGTGCCTCGCTCGCGGTGGTCTCGCCGCCACCCTCGGTCCGCAGTACCGACAGGGCCAGCGGCGGGTGCGCGGGAGCCTCGGGGCCGTCGGCGGTGAAGTCCAGCCACTGCACCGACGCCCGCTGCCCGCCGAACGCCCGCTTCGCCTCCGACAGCCGCTGCCCCGCCGACTCCACCAGCAGGTTCAGCGGATGGGAGGCGTGGGCGATCACGACACCGGCCGAGGCAGTCGGCGGCTGAAGCTCGGACAGTCCCCGGTCGGCGCGCAGCCGGTTCAGCCTGCCCAGTGTCTCGGCCGTCGCCTTGTGCACCCGGCTCCCGAACTCCTCCAGGAACGTCAGCGTGAACTTCCATGCCTGATCGGCCGGGAGACTCACCAGCACGTCGTCCCCGCCGACCACGTGCGGCACGAGACACAGCCGTTCGAGGTCCATCGCCAGTGACAGCTCCAGCGCGGCATGGGCCAGCGCCTCGCGGGTGGCGGCCGACAATGCCGCGGAGATCGTGGCCTTCGACTTCCGCAGTTCCGAGTCGCGGCTGCTCTCGTCGGCCAGAGCCGTGAAGAACGCCCCGAACGCGTTGCCGTCCACGGCCACGGTCGCCAGATGGTTGCGCCCCGAGGCCGCGCTGCCCAGTGCGGCGAGTCCGGCGAAGTCCTCCGGCGCGGGCTTCAGGCCGATCTCTTCCAGCAGCCGCCCCTCGGGGCTGCGCGGATCCGCCACCGCCTCGCGGCGGGACACATTGCGCATCGAGCAGTCCAGACACAGCGCCAGCACTCCGTCCAGCACACCTTCGGTGCCCGCCGCCGGATCGGTGTGGCACATCCGGCACGGCACGGCCAGCGGGAACTCCGCCACCGGCGGCAGGTCGTGCCGCACCCGCCCGTGCCGCAGTTTCGGCTGCAACTCATGCGCGTGGACGGCGAGATACGACTCTCCCTGCCCCCATACCGAGTGGAACTCCGCACCGGGCAACGCCCGCCGCAGGTGCGCGAAGACACCGTTCTGAACCCGCCGGACCCGCTCGCCCACATCGTCCCCGGTGGGCGCGGGAAAGCGGAGGCCGACCACACCGTCCGCCTTGCCTGCCTCCGGGTTGACCTCCGCCAGGCGTCCGACCACCCGCTCGATCGATGCGTCGGCGGTGGCCTGCGCCAGTCGGTTGCTCGCGGCCCGGTGCCCGCGCAGCCCCGCAGTGCGGGTCAGATACTGCTGGATCCGTACGGCGCCGAAGTCGACGTATACGTACGCGTCGGTCACCGTTGCTCCCCCTTGTTCCCGGGGCCCTGCTTCTCCTGCGGGATGGCCTCTATCTCAGGGCTCGGGGCCGCGGACGCGGGCAGCTGCCGGTAGGAGAACTCGGCACCCTTCTTCCAGCCGCCCTTCTCCGTCCAGGTCCAGGACGCGCCGCCCGTCGTCTCCTTCCAGAACGTGAAGGACGGCAGCAGCGCCTGCGGATGCAACGGCTGGTCCGGCTCGGGCAGTTGGCCCGCGGGCGGGTACCACACCTGGTGCGGCGGGGCCCAGTCCAGCCGCAGCACCTTCGTCAGCTGCCGCTTCCAGATGTCCTTCAGCTCCCTGGACGCTGTGCGGCGGAACGCAGCCACAGCGTCCGCCACCCCGAGCGGCGGAGCCGTCTCGCCGAGGTAGCGGCTCACCGCATCGTCCAGGGCGGCGACGGTGACCCGGGAGGTCACGGTGCCGAAGCCGAGCGGGCGTCCGCCGCCCACGGCCCAGCCGTACTCGGCACGTCCGCCGTCGGCGTTCTCGTCGTCGTAGGGGTGGAGGAGCAGGGCGGGATCCAGCGCGCACAGCAGCCCGCCGAGGTCGGCGGCGGTGAGGTTCTCGAAGTGCACCCGCGTGGTGAACACCGCACCCGCCGGTACGGACTCGGCCTGGGCGAGCATCCTGTTGTCCGGCTCGTACAGGTCCTCGTGGAACACTCTCGGCTTCGCCGCGCCGGCCCGGAAGTACGGGCGATCGCCGGGCGTCCCCGTCAGCCAGTACTGCTTGCGGCCGCGCAGCCCCCGCCGTCCCTTGCCGTCGCCCTCCGAGCCCCACTCACGCAGCGGCCGGGCGTTCTCACCGACGGACGTCCTGCCCTCGGAGCCCTGGTCGCGGTTCAGGTAGAACTGGCCGGCGCCCGGCTTCGGCGCACTCATCGGCGGCAGCCATTCCTGCCGCGGCTCATACGCCTCACGCGGAACGGCGTCACCGAAGCGGACATGGCCGCGATAGGCGTTCTGCTCCGCCCGCCCCCGCCCGCCCTCGGTCTCCGTGTCGGCCGACCCGAAGACGCGGCAACTCGGGCACAGGTATTGAGGATCGGTGCACGCCAGCGCATGCGCGGGAACCCGCTGCCGGGCCTTGTCCACGCCTCCCGCGTGCCGCCACACCACCGCCAGCGCGACGTCCTTCACCACCAGCGCCCCGCCCGTCACCTCGGGCAGCACCCACACGACCTGCTCCGCATACAGCCGTCGCCGGGCGGCGATACGTCTGCCCAGAAGGCCGCTGTCCTTGGGATGTTGTACGGGCTTCCAGAGCGGTTGGGAGTCGCCCTGGGCCGGGTCCTGGCGGAACTCCCGCATGTCGTTGGTGTCGTCGACCGAGTCCAGGAAGCTCTCCCACACCCCGTCACCGAACTCCACGGCACGGACGGTGTCCTCAAGCTCGCCGGTGGCACAGAAGTAGCGCCCGCGCAGCCGCGCACCGCCGCCAGGGTTCCTGCGGTCCTTCCGCCGAGTTCGCGCGTCGGTGACCAGCACCACCCAGTCCCCGCCCTCGCGCACCAGGTCGGGCGCCTCCAACTGCCGGCGCCCCAGGGCCTCCTCGCCCCGGCCCAGCAGCGTCACCCGCGCCCCGGTCCGAAGATTCTCCGCCCCGCCCAGCGCACGGTGCAGCGCCGCGGACTCCACCCACACCGGAGCCTGCGGACACAGCTGCATCCGCGTCGGCCTGCCGTCCTCGTCCACCTCGTCGACCCGGGCCAGCCGCCAGGCCGGTGGGCGGCTGCGCACCTGGTCCCGGTAGCCGGGCCGGAAGTCACCGTTGAAGATCCGCAGGCACCCTCCCGCCAGCGTCTCGTGCAGCGACCGCACCGCACCCGCCAGCGACGACCCCGGAAGATACGGCACCCGCTCCTCGAAACCGGCCACCACCCGCCGGGGGAAGACCCCGTCGTCATCGTCGTACACATGGCGCAGCAGCAGCGGACTGCGGGCCGTCAGCTCAACCTCGAGAACCCCCGAGCAGCGCCCCTCCGCAAGCGGATCGAGCATGCCGTGTCCCGGAGGCGCCGCCCGCCAACCCTCCTCCGGCGTCCCCTTCGGCACGGACACGAAGGTGTACGGATTGACGAATGTGTCCCGCCCCGCGCCCTTGCCGTCGGACACCCGATTCCTCCCCCGAGACGATGGTGATCCATCGTGGAAACGTGAAGCACATTAAGTACCCGAATGCACACTGGGGGCAAGGGGAACAAGGAGCTCTGGCAGGAGAGTTGACAGCTTCGCGGTACGACGGATAAGCGCATGTGCGCGCCAGGCGTTGACGACAACGGGCGGCGGTCGGCGGCACCGAGGGGGCCGGGCCGGAGCGCGAGGCCCTCGCGAGGCTCTTGCGTGAGGTGGCCCTGCCGCCGAGATGTCTCCCAGGGAGCTGTGCCTCAGGAGGACGTTCCGGCGGGAGGAAGACGGCGGGCCCTGGGGGAACGAAGACGGGGAGGACGCTGCCGACGCAGCGACTGCGGCCGCTGTGACGGCTCCGGCAGGCGCGGCCGTTGCGGCGGCACAAGGGCCGGCCGGTGCTCGGCGACCGGTACCAGCGCGGTCCGCCTGCCCACGAGGGCCCCGAGCGCGAGGACGAAGGTGGAGGGTCCGTCCGTGAACAGCCAGCAGGTTCCGTCCGTGCCCTGTTCCTCGACAGTACGGCGCCAGTGGTGGACGACGTAGCGGACGAGCGCCTCGTGGTGCTCGGCCGTGTCGGAGACGTTCCCCGGGCGGGTACGGATGACCAGGGCGCCGACGCAGCGGTTGCCCGCCGGATCACTCTGCTCACTCTGCCGACCTGGACTGTCGGGCTGGACCCGGTGGCCCGGCCGGCCTTGACTGCTGGGCGGGTCGGTTCGCTGGTCCTGACGGCCCGGCTGACTCCGCTGCCCCTGGGGGTCCGGGAACGCGTAGACGTCGCTTTCGCCCTGCTCGGCGGCCGACAGCGCGTCCCGTACCAGCCCCGGGTTGTCCGCGAGCGCCACGACCAGCGCGATCCGCTTGGGTCCGGGCCGCTCGGCCCCACCGTTGAACGAGTGCCAGACGGGTGCCTGTTCCGGGTTTTCCAGCACATCGCGCAGGCGTCGCAGATCGTCCGCGTCCGGTGGCCGTTTCAGGGCACTGTCCAGGTGCAGGGCCGGGAAGGAAGCCCGTCCGCGTTCCTCGGACTGCCCCATGAGACGCGCCGCGATCCGGCGCCTGGGCGCTGGCTGGCGGATGCCGGGCTCGTCCGGCCCTCGCTGCCCGTCCGGCTCTCCGGAGGGAGGCTGATAAGCGGGAGCCTCGGCGAAGATGCTTACGTTGTCGTGCAGTTGGGCGCGGAGCAGACCGCCCAGCCGGAAGGCGTCCGCATGCCGGGCCGTCACGTAGAACGACACCGACTCGGGCGCCCCCGTGTCCCCGGAGGACTCCTCTTCGAGCCTGGCCTGCATCACCCGGTACGCGAAGGCGACCCGGTCGATGCCCCGGACACCGCCGAGGAGCGCGTCCGGCTCGACGACGAAACAGGCCGCGTGCCGCCTGAGAGCGTCGTCCTGCATCTCCCGCAGCCGCGTACGGTCCCAGGTCGATCCAGCCCCGAGGTAGATGACGATGCCGACCCCTTCCTTGGTACGCAACGCATGCGTGGCCCAGGCGACCAGCAGCACGGCGACCAGGGCCACGGCGCTCATCCAGTAGAGGGAGTTCCCGACACGAGGAACGGCCTGCACGAGATCGGGCAACAACCCCAGCGCCAGCGCGGCGGCCGTCGTGGCGAGCAGCGACCACATCCCCTCGCGGGACAACAGAAACGTCCACAGCCAGGACTTGCTCCGCCTCCGCCTCATCCGAAGTACGCCCCCGTCTTCGTCCTCTTACTGAAGTCCGGTGTCCAGCCCCATACCGGAGTCAGCCGTGGATCAACTGATCGGTGACCGTAGCACCGAGGCCACCGGAACACGGACGGCTCCGGAGAATCCTGGCAGATCCTGGAGGTCGGCCTGAGGCCGTTTCTGCGCGGGGCGTTTCCGCACGTCAGTCAGCGGCAAGCAGAAGTGTGACGTGGACCACTTTGCGTGGGGGAGGTGGCGGGCGTTCCCGCGCAACGGGCATCGTTGGCTCAGGTCACGGCTGGGGGATCTGGGGAAGGGTTTCCGAACAACGCCCGGCTGAAGGGCATAGAAACGCCGACACGTTGCCGGTGGGGACGAGGTCCTCGGAGGTTTCCCAAAAACGCCCGCCCAAAGGGCATGGAAACGTGGTGGTCCGGGGGTTCCAGCCGAGTCCGACAGTGTTTCCCAACAACGCCCGACTGACGGGCATAGAAACACGTCGGTCCTCTTGTTGTTCGTTGGTGAATTTCGGCCGGTTCCCAAATAACGCTCGGTTGAAGGGCATAGAAACGAGGTCCAGCACGTCCTTAAGTCATCTGGTGGCCGCGGCCCCGCTGTTGTTCACGGACCGGGGCCAACTGGCAGACGGCCGCAGGACGTTCCTGCCTGGCCACGCGGAGGCTCAGGGCGAGGTGACGCTCCCCGGCCCTCCCGCGTGAGATAAATCGATGGCGCCCGAGTGGGCGCGCATCTATCGTGAGTGGGCCTCGTGCGACAGTTGTTCGCTGCCGCTGTCGGCTGAGTGAGAAAGGGAGGTGTGACCGATGGCTGTCTTCGTGATGGGCGCTGCCCGCATCCGGAAGTTCATCAAGTACACCTCTGTGGCCACCGGCTGACATCCCCCGGGGCCACCCTTCGAAGGGCCACCCCATTGTCTTTCTCTTCTCGTTCAAGAGGAGCCGGACGAGGATACGTGACGCCGGTCAGGCTGCCGGATCACTCCGGACGCGATATCTCTTCGAACCGTGGGGCTCGCCGGATCGTACGGACGCTCGTGGCCAGAGCGGCCAGCGCGATCATGAATACGGCGTAGGTCACCAGCGTCCCCCGCGCGCCGAGGGCCTGGAGCAGGCTGCCGGCGGCCAGCGACCCGAGAGGGATCGCCCCCCAGATGATCAGCCGGGCGACGCCGACGGTTCTGGCCTGGAGACGGTCGGGCGCGAGCGCGTAACGGTACGACGTGAGGACCACGTTGAAGGCCGGCTCGGGCAGTGCGGTCACCGCCACTACCGCGCCGAGCGCCAGCGGCGAGGGCAGCCACACCAGCGCCACCATGCCGCCGGCCCACAGCCAGAGCGACCCGAGCACCACCAGCCGTGGAGTGAGGCGGCGTTGCAGCCAGGGAGCGGCGAACGCGCCGGCGATCGCCGCGCCGCCAGGCAGCGCCAGCATCATGCCGATCAGCGACGCGGATGCACCCAACTGCTGGGCTCGCACGATCAGTACGAGCGTCAGTGAGGCGAGGACGAGATTGACCGCGCCGGTCAGGGCCACCAGGGACCGCAACAGGTGCTGGCGCCACAGCCACGCCAGGCCTTCGGCGATGTCGGTGAGCAGTCCCCGACGTGGTTCCTCCGCACGCCGTTCCTGCAACCCGGGCCGTACGAACAGCATGGTGAGAAAGCCGAGCACGTAGGAGAAGAGGTCGAACACGAACGGCAGCGTGTGGCCGACGGCGAACAGTGCGCCGCCGAGCGGGCGTCCGGCCAGGTCCGCGCCCAGTTCGCGGGCCTGGTTCTGGGCGAGTGCGGTGGGCAGTTGGGGCCCTGGGACGATGTGCGGCAGGGCGGCGGACTCGGCGAGCTGAAAGAACACGAAACAGGCGCCGTCCAGGAAGACGACCACGAGCAGAGCCGCCACACTGACCCGATCGACCGCCAGCGCCAGCACCACAAGCCCCAGGAGCACCACCCGAACGCCGTCGGCGGCCAGCATCACCCGCTTGCGGTCCCAGCGGTCCACCAGCGCCCCGGCCGGTAGATACAGCACCAGAAACGGCAGCGTCTGGGCGAACCCCACAAGCCCGGCCTGAAACGGTGAACCCGTCAGCGCGAGCACCAGCAGCGGATACGCGAGCGTGGTGACCCGCATCCCCACGGTCGAGACGACCTGACCGCTCCACAGCAGCATGAAGTCCCGGTTGCGCCACAACGGCCGCGTGGCGGCCGGCGACGCGAGACGTTCGCTCATCGCTGCAACTGCCGGGTGTACCGGACAGGCACCTCACGGGACGCTCTGCTTCCCTTGCCGTTCCCTGGTAAGCCCATCCTTCCAAAGGTGGCGTGCCGCCCCTGGCCTGTCCAGTACGGTCGTTGGCCGTGTACGGCACTCCGGGGTGTGCCGTAATTCGCGTACATACCCCTCCGGACCGCACAGCGACAGCAGTTCAGCCAGCTATGAGTAGCCGTCACCGGCCGCAAGCACTGGTATGGGCCGGACCGGCGTGATCGTGCCGGTCGACAGCGCCTGAGCCGATCATTCGGTCGTGCTGCGGCCGGATGCGTTCAGACAGTGCCTCGCTGCCGCGACGAGTGTGAGGGCTGCGGCACTCGCTCCGCCGACGGGCGGGCTGACGTTGGTGGTGAAGGCCATGCCGACGGAGAACCGAGGATCGGCCAGCGCGAGCGAGCCGGCGTGTCCGTCATGTCCGTACGAGGCCGGGCCGAGAAGGGGAAGACGAGCCGTGGGCCTTTGGACTCCGGACCCGAAGTGGGACGGCTCGCCGAGGACCTCGTCGAGCCCGATCGAGCGGGTGCGGGCGAGCGCGGCGCTGCTCTCGGTGTCCAGCAGGCGCACATCGTCAACCGGTCCGACGGCCGCGGCATACAGCCGTGCCAGGTCGCGGGCACCGGCGACCAGATTGGTCGCGGGCCAGGGCGCTGCGAGAACATCCGGCTGGTTGAAGACCGAGGGGTCTTCGAGCAGTCCGAGGCCGACGGAGTCGAAGAGCAGCCCGGGGCGGGCCAACTGCAGCGGGGTGCGCATCGGGGGGCGTGTTCGCAGCGGCAGCACGTCGTGGTTGTCCGACGGCGGAACCCCGAGACCGAGCGGTTGCCGGATGTGTGCGTGGATGTACTCGGCGACGCTGATGCCCAGGGCCCGCTGGAAGACGCCGTCGAGCAGGGCTCCGTAGGTGATGGCGTGGTAGCCGTGCTTCGTCCCCGGTTCCCAGTAGGGTTCCTGCCGCTCCAGGGCGGTTTCGAGCTTGCCGGCCAGGTGGTCTTCCACGGTGAGCTCCTGGTCGACCAGGGGCAGCCCCGCCTGATGGCTGAGCACGTGGCGGGTGGTGATGCGTCGGGTCGCTGTCCGCCGCATGGCGGGCCAGACATCGCAGAGCGGGGCATCGAGGTCGAGCCGTCCGTCGGCGTGCGCGTGCTGGGCGGCGATCGCCGAGACGCCTTTGGAGACGGAGAACAACAGGTACCGGGCATCCTGAGGGCCTCCGTACGACAGGTCTACGACAGGGATCTATGCGCCCACGCTCCGCTACCACGACGGCCGCTTCTGACTGATCGTCACGAATGTGAGAGGCGACGGCAACTGCTGGTGCACCACGGCCGCAGTTGCACAGGTCCGCATCGATCCCCACACCGGGAAGACGTTGGGTTCGCCGCGTCGGCTCTGGTAAGGGTCTCTGAATCGTTGGTGGTCTGCTGCCGGCGTCGCTCCTAGGCGTGGCGTCGCTGGTCAGCGAGGGTTCTGACGTGCTGTCGCCTAACCCCGATTATTCAGTGAGGTCTTCTCGGCAACGTGATAGTTGCGGTGTGTGACGGGGTACGGGTGCCCGCTCGCGGCCTAGTTCTGCGGTGCCAGGGTGCGCAGGACGTCGAACTCGTTGCCCTCGGGGTCTGCCATGACCACCCAGTTTCGGTCTGAGCCCTGGCCCACATCCGTCTTGGTGGCGCCGAGGCCGAGCAATCTGGTCACCTCGTCCTCGGTGCTGCCGTCGATCGGGCTGACGTCGAGGTGAAGCCGGTTCTTCACGGTCTTGCCCTCGGGCACCTGGATGAACAGCAGGGTGGGCGGCATCTGGCGAGCCCGAACATCCTCGACGGTCGGCACCCAGGAGCCGATCTCGACCTTGCCCTCGCTCCGGTCGATCACCTGGAAGTCCAGGACCTAGCACCAGAAGGCCGCGAGCATCTCCGGATCATGGCAGTCAACGGCCAACTCGGTGAACCTGTTTGTCATGACTCTCCCCCCCAGATAGTGCGGACGGGGCTCAGAGTATGCCGCCCGTCCGACAGATCCGAGATCTTCCTGGCTCCGCCGAGGAGTTCGAAACGTTCGCGCGCGACGTCAGGCATCCCCTCGTGGGCGAGCTGAGCGCCCGCGCCGGCCCACTGACCGAGCCGCCCCTGACGAACGAGGAACGGGACGCGGTCCTCGGTGCGCCGGAACCGTCGGGAAGACGGGAGGGCTGACGCGAGGCGTCAGGAAACACCCACCTCTCGAGGAGAACGCCCTCCGAGGAGACCGGGTCGCGCGGCATCACGTCGCGCTGCGCTCGCTCGCCTCTCTCATGTCCCGCTCCACGGCCCGGTTCTGCGCGGTGTCCGGCTGTCCCGCCGCGCTGCCCGGACGTCCGGCGCGGAGCAGTCCGCGCCAGTTCTCCCGGCTCCAGTCGGCCGGGCCGGTGGTACTCGTGAACTCCTCGACGAGGGAGAGGAACCGCCCGGGGTCGGTGTGGAACGGGAAGTGCCCGGCCCCCTCGAAGATCTCCAGGCGGCTGCCGGGCATCGCCTCGTGCGCCCCGTACGCGTGCCGTACGGGCACCACGCTGTCCCGGTCGCCCCATATCAGCATCGTGGGCATGCCCTCGGTGAGGTAGCAGCGGTCGAGCATGGTCACCACCTGGCCGCGCCAGTCGACCACGGCGCGCAGGGTACGGATGAAGGCGCTGCGCGAGGTCGCGTCGGGAAGCGCGTCCACGAGGGTGAGCAACTCCGGTGCGTCCTGGCCCAGATCGGTGTCGAGGAGTCGCATCAGGTGGGCGAACAGGCGTGCTTGCACACCCATGCCGGGCAGGCGCAGCGCGGAGAGCATCAGATGGGCGCCGGGCAGCGACACCGCCCGCAGGACCGGATTCACCTCGCGGCCCACGCCGCCCGCACTGACCAGGATCAGCCGCTCCGTGCGCTCCGGGAACTGGTACGCGAACTGCATGGCGACGCCGCCGCCGAGCGAGTGCCCGACCAGCGTGGCCTGTTCGATGTCGAGCGTGGACAGCAGGTCGCGCACCCCGTTCGCGTACGCGGCGACCGAGTAGTCGGCCCGGGGCTTGTCCGAGGCGCCGTGGCCGAGCAGGTCGGGGGCGATCACCGTGTGGGTGCGGGCGAGGTCGGGGATGAGCTCGGCCCAGGTCGCCGAGGAGTCGCCGATGCCGTGGATCAGGACGAGTACCGGGCCCTGGCCGGCCATGCGGTAGGCACGGCGGTAGCCGTGCACGACGTGGTGGTGCATCCGTAGTTCTCCGTCGCCCACCGGGCGCAGCCGCTTGATGCGCCGCGGGCGCTGTCGTGGGACGTCGACCACCGGCTCACCTCCCGTTCCGGGCCGCAGAAAATGCGGCTCCAAGCGCTCGGTTCCAGCGTAGGGCCCTTGTCCCACAAGGGATTTCCGTGAGGTTTCGCCTCCGCTAACCGGGCGAACCGACACGTACGGAAAGGGCATTGTGAGGTTCTCCGCCTCGTTCACGAAGGCCGCGACGAGCTGCTCGGCCTGAGCCTGCGCGCGTCAGCACAGGCACCGTGGCGGCCCGCCGATCTCACCAACTGAGGCCCTGGCACGAGCCAGGCGGTGGTCGTCGATACACCACTCCACCAATGGCATCTTCGATATCAGTCCCGCGATGCGGGCGAGGGGATCCATATTCCGTGGCGCCCGAGGGCGTACGCCTCTATGGTGGGTGCGAATCGCGCGGTAGCCGGTGGCTGCCGCTGTCGGCCGAGTGAAGAGCAGGAGGTGTGACCGATGGCTGTCTTTGAGATGGGCGCTGCCCGCATCCGGAAGTTCATCAAGTCCACTTCCGTGGCCTCCGGCTGACCTTTCTTCTCCCGTGCCTGTGAGCGCGGTGCCGGGGCCACCCTTGTGAAGGGTCACCCCTTGTCTTTCTCTTCTCTCCTGGGTTCGCCCTCGTCTTCCTCGCATCCGCTCGTGCCGTACGGCTGGGATGCGGACTGGGAGGCCGAGTTCGCCCCATATGCCGGGCAGGGTCTGCTGCCCGGTCGTGTCGTACGTGTCGACCGCGGCCTGTGCGACGTCGTCACCCCGGCCGGCACCGTCCGTGCCGACACCGAGTTCGTCGTTCCCCGTGACCCGATGAAGGTCGTGTGCACGGGGGACTGGGTCGCCGTCGATCCTGATGGCGGCGATCCGCGCTACGTGCGGACGCTGCTGCCGCGCCGCACCGCCTTCGTACGCTCGACGTCGTCCAAGCGTTCCGAGGGCCAGGTGCTGGCCACCAACATCGATTTCGTCGTCATCTGTGTGTCGCTCGCGGTCGAACTGGACCTCGGGCGGATCGAGCGGTTCCTGGCGCTGGCCATGTCCGGTTCGGGTGGTGAGGCACCGCTGCATACGTCGGCACTCTCCTGGGAGTCTGGGGCGCAGCCGCTGGTCGTGCTGACCAAGGCGGATCTCGTGCCCGATGGTGCGACGCTGTCGCATCTGGTGCAGGACGTGGAGACCACCGCGCCGGGTGTGGCGGTGCTGCCGGTCAGTTCCACCGTGGGGGACGGTCTCGATGTCCTCGCCGCGGTGGTCTCCGGGGGTACGTCCGTGCTGCTCGGGCAGTCGGGCACCGGTAAGTCGACCCTCGCCAACGCCCTCCTCGGGGAAGAGGTGATGTCGGTCCAGGCCGCGCGTGACGTGGACGGGAAGGGGCGGCATACGACCACGACCCGCAACCTCCTCGTGCTGCCCGGCGGTGGCGTTCTCATCGATACGCCCGGGCTGCGGGGTGTGGGGCTTTTCGATGCCGAGGCCGGGGTCGGGCAGGTGTTCTCGGAGATCGAGGAGCTTGCCGCGCGCTGCCGCTTTCATGACTGTGCGCATGTGGCTGAGCCGGGGTGTGCGGTGTTGGAGGCCGCGGAGTCGGGTGTGCTGCCGGAGCGCCGTCTCGACAGCTATCGCAAGCTGGTGCGCGAGAACCAGCGGATCGTTGCCAAGACGGATGCGCGGGCTCGGACGGAGCTTCGGAAGGAGTGGAAGCGGCGGGGGGCCGAGGGGCGGGCCGCGATGGAGGTGAAGCGGGGGCGCTGGCGCTGAGCCTTGGCGGGTGGAGGCGTGGGGAAGGGGGTTCTTTCCCCAGGCCGGCCCCTTCCCGGCTGTATCAATTTGCGGCCCCGCCGCGTGAGGGGGCTGCGCCCCCAGGCCCCCCGCCAGGGGGTGGGGGTGACACGTTGTGTCGCGACTGCGGGCCCGTCGTGGCTGGTCGCGCCCACGCGGCGGAGCCGCAAATCGGATACAGCCCCGCGCCCCCTGAAAAGCAAAAGCCTGCGTCTCCACGCACCCGTACTTGCGCATGGCGTCCGAATCCCGCCAGTCCAACAGTCGGTGCCCCCGCACACTGGAGGTGTGGATGACGAGACCCGCTACGAAGCCGTACGAAGTCGGGACGCTCGGTTTGACGGGGAGTTCTTCTTCGCCGTCGAGACGACCGGGATCTACTGTCGGCCCAGTTGCCCGGCGGTGACGCCCAAGCGGCGGAACGTGCGGTTCTACGCGACGGCCGCCGCGGCGCAGGGCGAGGGTTTTCGGGCGTGCCGGAGGTGTCGGCCCGATGCCGTGCCCGGTTCCGCGGAGTGGAATGTGCGCGCGGACGTCGTGGGGCGGGCCATGCGCATGATCGGGGACGGGGTCGTGGACCGCGAAGGTGTCGCCGGGCTCGCCGTGCGGCTCGGGTACAGCGCGCGGCAGGTGCAGCGGCAGCTCACCGCGGAGCTGGGCGCGGGCCCGGTGGCACTGGCGCGGGCCCAGCGGGCGCACACCGCGCGGGTGCTGCTGCAGACCACGGAGCTGCCGATCACGGAGATCGCCTTCGCGGCCGGGTTCGCGAGCGTGCGGCAGTTCAACGACACGATCCGTACGGTGTACGCCTCGACGCCCAGCGAACTGCGCGCCGCCGCGCCCCGCGGACGCGGGGCCGCCTCCCGCAGGGCGGCCGCCACCCCGTCCGCCGGCATCCCGCTGCGCCTCGCGCACCGCGGCCCGTACCAGGCCGCCGCCGTCTTCGACCTGCTGGCGGCCGAGACCGTACCCGGCGTCGAGGAGGTCGCCGGAGCCCCGGGCGACCGTACCTACCGCCGCACCCTGCGCCTCCCGTACGGCACCGGAATCGTCGCCGTCAGCGAGTCCCGACCCACCAAGTCCCGCCCCGGCGGCTGGCTGGACGCCCGGCTCCACCTCACCGACCTCCGCGACCTCACCACCGCCGTACAGCGGTTGCGCCGCCTCTTCGATCTCGATGCCGATCCGTACGCCGTCGACGAACGGCTCGCCGCCGATCCCCTCCTGGCACCGCTGGTGGCCGCTCGGCCGGGGCTGCGCTCGCCCGGTGCCGCCGATCCGGAGGAGCTGGCGGTGCGCGCGGTGGTGGGCCGGGACGAGGCCGAGCGGCTGGTGCGGGCGTACGGGAAGGCGCTGGACGCGCCCTGCGGAACGCTCACGCATGTCTTTCCCGAGCCGGCCGCCCTCGCCGGGGCCGAACCGGACGGCACCCTCGGCGCCCTTGCCGCCGCTCTCGCCGACGGCCGCCTGCGGCTCGACGCGGGTGCCGATCGCGACGACGCGTACCAGGCCCTGTTCGCGCTGCCCGGTATGGATCCCCGCACCGTGGCTGCCATCCGCGTCCGCGCCCTCGGCGACCCGGACGTGGCCCCGCCGGGCGAACCCGTTCCCGACACCTGGCGACCCTGGCGCTCCTACGCCCTGCGGCACCTGCAGGCAGCACAGGCAGTCAGCCGACAAGTCCCCTGAACCGCAACCGAGTCGGACGTCCACGGCCGGGCAGAGGGTACGGGTCAGTCCTCCAAGCCCCAGCTGTGGATCCGCCTCGGATGGACGCGGATCAGCTCCTCGCTGAAGTGAGGGCCCAACTCATGTGGTCCGGTGAGGAGTTCGGCCTCGCCGCGGATGTCCACGCCGCGTACCTTCCAGGGCCGGAGGCTGACGATGTCGTCGACGACGAGGGCGACCTTCGGGTTCTTCCGCAGGTTGCGCCACTTCTTCGTGGTCCCCATGGCGTAACCGCCGATCAGGATCGTCCCGTCGTCCTGCGGAAAGAAGCCGACGGGGTTCGCCTGCGGCTGGCCGTGCTGGTCGACGGTGGCCAGCCGGCCCAGCCGCTGCGACTTGAGATACGCGCGTTCGGCCTCGCTGAATTCGGTCATGGCAGCAGCCAAACACGGGCACTATGCCGTACGCATCGGATCCTTGCCCTACGGCTGGAGACCTACATCGCGGTCGCGGGCAGCCCCCAGCGCGGTGCCTCCTCGTTCGGCTCGACGGGGGCGATCCGCAGGTCCGGACGGTCACCCTTGGCGGTGATGAGCGCCGACTCGCCCTTACGCAGGGGGACTTGGATCACGCCGTCCCCCACCGGCTCGTATCGCAGCGGGCGTCCCCGGCCGTCCCGTACGTCGATCGCGCCCGCAATGCCATGCCGTACGACGCAGGGGGCGCCCGCCTCGCTGACCAGCCGGACCCAGCGGGTCGCCCCGTCCTCGCGTATCGCGCTGAGCAGGAACGCGCCCTGCGTACGGAAGTTGTGGACCGTCAGGTCTGCCCATGCAGCGGGGAGCGCGGGGAAGACGTGGATGATGCCGCCCCAGGACTGGCAGACCATGTCGTGCAGGGACTGGGCGGCCGACAGCGGGGTCTCGATGACCGGGCCGGTCTCCTTGTACATGGTGTTGGGCTGGATGAAGCGGGACATGAGCTGGCCGAGGTATGTGAGCGCGTCCTCGCCCTTGCCGAGCAGGGCCGATATCGAGGCCGCGCCCGTGAACGTATAGCCCTGGAGAGCGCCCTCGAAGCCGACCCAGTGGGCCAACGACCTCTCGATCAGAGCCTTTTCGTCAGGCGTACGGCCCGTCAGTTCGTACAGCGGGTACACCGCGAGCAGATGCGAGTAGTGGCGGTGCGACTTCGCGAAGGGGATGTCCGCGCCGATCATGAAGCCGTTCTCGTCGGTCGGATACGCCGCCCGTCTGGCCAGCACCTCGCGCCAGCGCGGTGCCAACTCGTCGTCGATGCCGAGGAGTTCGGCCGACTCCAGCAACGTACGACAGCCCCATGTCAGCAGCATCAGGTCGTAGTTGCAGTCCCTCGAGTTGCCGCCGTACTCCGGTGAGAAGGTGGCCGGCAGATGCAGCTTGCCGTCCGCGCCCGGCTCCAGGAAGTGCAGGTAGTAGTTGATGGCCTTGCGGAGGAGGGGGAAGAGGACGTCGCGGAGGATCGACTCGTCCATGGTGTGGCGGTAGCTGAGCCAGACGTTGTGCAGGGCCCAGGTGAGGTTGCCGACCTCGGGAGTCGGCGGGTCCTGGCCCGGGATGCCGACGCCGTAGCCCAGTACGGGGTTCGTGGCGCCGCCGTTGACGAGTGAGGCGTCGGTGGTGCGCGGGATGCCGAGGGAGTCGGCGCGGTACGCAGGCGCCATCTCGGCGGTGAGGTTGTCGCGGAACTCGCTCAACGCCCTTGTCACCGCGTCGAGTTCGAGATGGTTGGAGCCGTGGATCAGCCAGTACTCCAACTGCACGTTCAGGTTCCACCAGGTCGCCGGCCACGGAGTGGACTCGACCCAGGGGCCGCACGTGGCCATCACAGGCGCGTCGCGGCGGGCCGCGGACGCCGTCTTGTAGAGCTGGATCCAGTAGAAACGCTGGATGCGCGCGTCGGGCAGCGAGAGAAAACCCTTCCGGTAGAAGGCCCGCCACCAGGTACGATGCGCCACCGCCAGGAGATCGTACGAGAGGAGTGAGGCGTTGCGGACGGCGGCTGTCGCCCGCCCGAGCGCCGTCGACTTCGGGTACGAGTGCGCGACATGCGCGTACAGCGTCCGCGTACGGCCCCGGGTGCGCTCCCGCCACGCGGTGACATGCTGACCGCCGGACAGCAGCGGTTGTACGGCGGTGGAGATGCCGTCGTGTTCCCCGGTCTCGGCGGGCGGGTTGGCCGCGTACCCCTCCGGCAGTGGCCGGAACGCGGCGCGCGGGCTGATCGCCTCCGCCGGGTGGAAGACCCACTTGAAGTCGCGCTCGCCCTCGCTCGGCGTCACCTCTATGGCCAATATGGAGCGGGAGTTGTGTACCAGGGCGCGGATCGTGAGCGTGCCCTTGTCGGTGGTGAGGGTGCCGGTCAGCTCGGCGTCGCGCAGGCCGAGGCGCCAGTCCAGGCCGGTGATCGTGCCCACCGGTTCCAGGGTGAAGTGGCCGATCGGCAGCCGCGCGAGCCCGAAGAGCGAGCCGAACTCCGGGCGGTGGTCCTGGACTTCGGAGTGCTGCACATTGAAGCGGACGGCCTCGGTCTCCCTGCCCGGTTCGGCGTAGATGCCGGATCCCAGGAAGCCGTTGCCCAGGAACGGGCCCTCGTACCAGGTCTTCGGCATCCGCTGCCAGACCAGGTCGGCGTCGTCGAGGACGGTACGCCAGGGGTCGGAGGAGTGGTATGGGTCGGCTCCGGAAGCCGCTGTGCCGGAAGCCGCCGTGGCTGCCGTGGCCGGTGCGGGCAGGCCGCCCGCGAGCAGTGTCCCGCCGAGCGCGGAGCCGGTGGCGAGCACGGTACGTCTGGACGGGTGGCGGGAACGACGGCTGGACGGGTTGGGCATGGCGCCTCCTGGCGGCTCGCATGGCACAGGGATGCGAGGGATTCATGGATTCATCGGAGCTATCCCAGTGCGCAAGTTAGAGATGACGCGTGAGATCGTCAATAAGTCGGGAGAGATCCGATGTGTTAGCCGCTGTGTTGGAGGCGGTGTGTCAGGGGCGGTCAGTCCTCGCGCTCCCGGGCGACCCAGCCCCGCTCGTACGCATGCCAGCCGAGCTGGAGTCGCGTGGTCACGCCCGTCAGTTCCATGAGGCGTTTCACCCGGCGTTGTACGGTTCGCAGGCCCAGGTCGAGTTGCTTGGCGACGCTCGCGTCGGTCAGACCGGCGAGGAGCAGGGAGAGGATCTCCAGGTCGGCGGTGTCGGGTCCGTCCGGCTCCTGCTCGGTGAGCGTGCCGGCCGCGCCGAGGCGCAGCGGGAGCGCGTCCCGCCACACCGACTCGAACAACGCCGACAGCGAGGTGAGCAGCCCGCTCGCGTGCACCACGAGTGCGGCGGGTTCGAGGGCGCCCGAGGCCAACGGCACCATGGCGAGCGTCCGGTCGGCGATCACGAGCTGGGTCGGCACCTTGTCCACGACCCGTATTCGTTCGTCGCGGCCGAGCGCCTCGGACAGTTCGGACAGTTCGGCGATGCCGGTGGGCCGGTGCAGCACGGCGCGCTCGGCGACCACGCGGTAGCGGGTGGCCTTCTCCTTCGTGTCGTTCCCGGCCCCGGTGACGAAGGACGCGTCGGCGGTGGCCAGCACGCACACCTCCTCGCGTGCACCGAGCCGGAGTTGCAGCAGCCGCTGCGAGACCGATGCCGCGCCCGTCACCACCTCGACCAGGTCGTGCCCGGCGGGCTCGGCGGCCTGCGTGCGGTACTCCTCGGCGAGCCGCGCCGCCGCCAGCTCCGCCTTCTCCAGCTCCTGACGCCGCTGGGTGAGCAGCGCGCCGAGGGCGACCCCGGGCGGCGCCGCCACCCAACGCCCCGGCCGGGCCGAGGACTTGGCCGCGAGACCATGTCGCTCCAGTCGGCGCAGCGCCCGCTCCGTGTCGTGCTCGCCGAGCGTGAGCCGCCGCGCGAGGTCCGGCACGTCGGCGGCGCCCACGGACACCAGCGCCCGGTACGCCGACTCATGCGTCTCGTCCAGGCCGATCGCTCCCAGCATCCGGCGACGCCCCTCCTCGATGACCGGCCGTGGCGGAAAACAGCCACGGCGTAAACCTGCCGCCGCACATATTCTCGTACCACCAGCCTCTCTACCATGCTTGCGTCACTGTGGCGTCAACCGCCGTACGGCATCCGCGCCATGGGCCGGTTTTTCCGGATGCACCGTTTTCATCCGGCCCGTCCAGTGGACAATTGAGGGCATGAGCCAGCAGGGGGAGACGCCCACCGGTCAAGACGACGACTGGTGGCGGCAGTTGTACGACGACTCCACCGAGGACACGGGACCGGCGGCCGCGGCCGACTCCCTCGACGACCGGTTCGCCTCGGCGGCGGGAACGGTCGGAGCTGTTCCGCGACAGGGGCCGTCCAGCGGGGGCGCCCCCGCGAAACCGCCGGCCTCGGGGCCGCCGTCCGCGATGCCGCAGTCCTCGGTGCCGCCGGGCGCCGACGCGTTGCGGCGCAGTGGGCTCCAGCGGCAGCGGGCGCCCTGGGAGGCGCCGCCTCCTGAACCGCCGGGGCCGGCCTCCTTTCCACCGGGTCCCAAGCCGTCGGGGTTCCGTACGGAGGTTTCCGGCGGCGATACGTCCACTCAGACGCCGGGGGCGACGCCGGCCGCTTCCGCTTCCGCTTCGGCCTCCGCCTCCGCCTCCGCCGCGGCCGAGCAGGCCGAGACCTCGGCGGATGTCCCGTACGACCAGGGGGCTGAGTCGCCGGCCGGCGGCCCCGCCACATTGATCGACGCCCCTTCAGGCACCCCGCCCGAGGGCACCCCATCCGACGACATTCCGTCCGATGCCCCGTCAGCGACCTTCACGGACACGCCGTACGCCCCTCACACCCCCGCCCGACCCACCGTCGACCACGTAGGCTCCGGCCCGCCCACCTACGACCCCGAACCCACCGCCCTGCCGCCCGCGGACCCCGACGATCTCGACGACCTGGTCGCCGACACCGTGCTGGACGGGGCGCACTACGGGACCTCCACGCTGCGGGCCGCTTCCGTGCGCGGGGACTCCGCGCGGTACCGGGGCGAACCGCGACGCGACTCGTTGCTGACCGCGCGGTTCGGGACGGGGGAGCAGGCGCTGGTACTGGTCGCCATGGCGACCGGAGCGCGGGCCACTCCCGGTGCGCATCGGGCCGCCGCCGAGGCCTGCCAGTGGATCGGGCGGGCCGTGGGCCGCAGCCACGCGCGGTTGGTCGAGGACATCAGGGCGGCCCGGCGCGGCGACCTCAAGTCAGGGCTGCACCGGCTCACCGACCGCAGCCTGGGCAAACTCCGGGCCACCGCCGCCGAGCAGGGCATCGACCCGGAGGAGTACACGGCGAGCCTGCGCTGCCTGCTGCTCCCCGCCGACCCCGAGTGCCGTACGCGCGTCTTCTTCGGCGTCGGAGAGGGCGGTCTGTTCCGGCTGCGTGACGGTGAGTTCCAGGACATCGAGCCACGGGTCGCCGAGACCACCGGCGAGGCCGTGGTCGGCTTCGGCTCGCCGCCCTCCGAGACCCCCGAGGGCGACCGGCTCACCATGGACCTCGGCATCACGACACCCCCGAGCCCCTACGAACCCGCCCCCCGACCGCCCCGGCCGCCCTTCCGCTTCCGCGCCTCCGTCGCCCGCCCCGGCGATGCACTGCTCCTGTGCACAGGCGGCCTGGCTGAACCGCTCCGCGGCGAACCCGAACTCGCCCACCACCTGACGGACCGCTGGACGGACACCGAGCCACCGGGCCTGGCGGCCTTCCTCGCCGACATCCAGGTGAGGGTCAAGGGATACGCCGACGACCGCACAGCAGCGGCGGTCTGGGAGGAGTGACGACTCCGCGCGGAGCGAACTGGGGGTGGCCGAATTTTGTCGGAATGTCCCCTTCGGTGCGGGGAACTCGTGGCCTATCGCAGGTAGTTGACCATTCGACATGACTGGCGCACTCCGTGCCGGGCATGCATTCCGTGAATGTGTTCGAGCCGGAGGGGGCGACAACGACGTGCGGGCGGGGGTCATGAAGAGGCAGGTACGAGGAGGCGGTCCCGTGGTATCCGGGGCCTTCTCGGCGAAGACGGTGAAGGCGGCGGAGGAACCGGCGGACAGCGCGACGGGTCGGCAGGACGGTCCGCAGCTCAGGCGCAGGCTGCGGCGGGCCGATCTGCGGGCCGTGCCCGAAGTGCGCAGAGCGCTGCGGGAGTTGCTCTCCCGCTGGGGAAGGCCCGGAAGGTCCGAGATAGCGGAACTGCTGACCAGCGAACTCGTCACCAACGCCCTCGTCCACACCGACAGCGACGCGGTGCTCACGGCCACCGTCGGCCCGCGCGGACTCCGGGTGGAGGTAAGGGACTTCCTGGGCCGCAAGCCGAGTCTGCGGTCGGCGAACGCCGAAGAGAGTACGCATGGCCGGGGCCTGCTGCTCGTGCAGTCACTCGCGGACGAGTGGGGCGTACGGCCGCACGACGTGGGCAAGTCGGTGTGGTTCGAACTGAACGGCGGCGCGGCCTAGTTGAGCAGGCCACGCCGCCGTACGAAATAAGGCCACGAGGTGGGGGAGACCCTAAAGGGAGATCAGTTCTCAGCCGAACTGCTGCTCCAGGTCCTTGAGCTTGCGCTCCAAGGAGTCCAGCCGAGGCAGAGCCATCGTGTCGTCCTCGGCCGTGAGGTCGACGGTGACCGGCTCGGCGCCGCTTCTAGCGGGGGCGAGGGAGGGACGGGCGGCGCGCATGGGCAGTGGTTCCGGCGTCGATATGGCAGGCTCCGCGGTCACCTGGGCGGGGGCCGCGGCGGCCTGCACAGCCTGCACCTCGACCTGCCGGCCGCCGCGCCCGATCAGTCCGCGGTGGCCACGGGTGAGCGCCTTGATACGGGCCCGGTCCAGCCGCTCCTGGTCGCGCCGGCGCTGCCGGTTCGTCTCCTTCTGCCGCTTGTCCTCGCGCACTTCCTCGACGGCCTCGTCCAGGCTGCGCACACCTTCGAGGAGCATCAGCGACCAGGCGCTGTAGGTCTCACGGGGAGCACGCAGCCAGCGGACGATCCGGATCTGCGGCAGCGGGCGGGGCACCAGGCCCTGCTCGCGCAGCGCCGCCCGGCGGGTCTGCTTCAGTGCCCGGTCGAACAGCACCGCGGCCGACAGCGACATGCCCGCGAAGAAGTGCGGGGCGCCCGCATGGTCGATGCCCCGGGGGGCGTGCACCCAGTTGAACCAGGCGGCAGCGGCCGCGAACGTCCACACAAGTATCCGGGAACCAAGCGCCGCGTCGCCGTGGCTGGCCTCGCGTACCGCGAGCACCGAGCAGAACATCGCGGCGCCGTCCAGGCCGAACGGAACGAGGTACTGCCAGCCGCCGGAGAGATTCAGGTTCTGCTCGCCGAAGCCGACCAGGCCGTGGAAGGAGAGCGCTGCGGCGACCGCGGCGCAGCAGAACAGCAGCACATAGGAGGCGGTGCCGTAGATGGCCTCCTTGCGCCGGCGTCGCTCTTCGCTGCGTTCCCAGGAGTCGTCCGCTTCTGCTGCTTTCTCCCCGGCACGCTTGCCGCGCGCGAGCACCGCAACCGCCGCCAGCATGCCCAGGAGCAGTACGGCGCCCGGAAGCAGCCAGTTAAGCGATATGTCGGTCAGTCTCATCTGGGGTCCCTTGCATTGGGATAGGGCGTAACGCCCGCCATATTGGCCCAATCCCGTCGGCCCTCAGAGGGTTTCGGCGCAAGAGGCCGCCAAGGGAGTGCAAGGGGATGCGCAGGGCGACGTTCTGCTCGAACTTTCGAGCGAGGGGCGAGGGTTGAGTGCGAATAAGACTACCCGTATCGGTGGTTCCACGGATAGTTCCTGCGACAAGTGAGGAAGTTGTGAATCGCCTGTAACCCGCGGGGTGGTTTTCAGCCTTCGGTGGCTCTCGACCGGCCGTGGCGGCAGCCGAATTGCCGCCGCCCAGGCACCGTGCGGGCCGTCAGCCGGCCGCTGCCGCCGTCAGCTTCTCGATGCGGAGCTCGTCGCTGTTGCGGGGGCAGTTGGCGCAGGTGTCCTCGGGGACCAGGGTGTAGAAGAAGCAGCAGCTGGCCCGGTCGCGGGTGGACAGCGACTCGCCGCACGGGCCGGTCAGTTCGCGGAACGCGGGCGTGCCGACGTACGGGCGGGTCGTGCCCGGGAGCAGCCGCTCCAACTCGGCCATCACGCGCGGCTCCTCGCCGAGTTGCTGACCGATGTAGTGGAGGCTCTCGACCAGGTCGTCGGTCACCGTGCCCCACAGGGCGCGGCCACGGCGGCGCATCCGGGGGCCGAAGCCGCCGAGTACCGGTTCCAGGTGCTCGGCGACGGCCGCCCGTACCTCCTCGCGCAGCGCCTCCTCGTCCGGTACGACACGGGCGCCGGGCAGCGTGGCCGCCGGGTCGTCCGGCAGGCAGGCGAACTCGCCGACCCGCACCGCCATGCGGCCGAGCTCGCGCTGGTAGGAGACGTTCTCCAGGGGGAAACGGGGCACGCGGCGCAGCAGGAACCACGGCAACGTGAACAGCAGGCAGGCCGGCCAGGCGTACCGGTGCAGGCCGAAGCTGGCGATGACGTCGGGGCGGGCCTGCTGTCCGTAGTCCCTGAGCGTCTGTGCCTCGTCCCACGCGAGGAACGCGTCGAGGTCTTCTCCGCCCGCCGCGAGCCCGTCGACGGTGACCCAGCCGTTGCCCTGCGGGGCCGGTTCCTCGGGGCCGAGTTCCGTGATGCCCAGGTAGGGATACGCCTTGGTCAGGCGGTCGTACGCCTCCGTGACAACTGAGTGCGTCGGGCTTGCGGGGGCGCCGGGCGAGGCTGCGGCCTGGGCGGGAACGGACATATAAAGACCACCGATCACGCTCGTTTACAGGTAAGGCTTACCTTAGCCGATGTGTTCGAGGTTTGAACTGCCGCTCGCTCCGCCTATCGTGCAGGACGTACGGCCACATCACCCGCAATGACCACAAGTACCGCCAACTCCGGAGGAGGCCCCCGTGAACCAGGCCGGCCAGCGTGACGGCTCCGCCGGGGAAGCGGGGGATACGTCGGCTCAGGCGCACCCGGCGGCGGACGCCCGCCCGAGGACGGGGGCGGCCAGGGTGCCCCCGCAGCAGGGGGCGGCGGATGCGGACCGGGAGCGTGAGGGCGGTCGCCAGGACACGCCACGGGACGCTGCCGCACGCTCGGACTCCGCCCGAGGCGAGCACACCCACAGCGAGATCCCGATCCCGTCCCCCCGGGCGGCAGCCCCCCGCCCCGTCGTCCAGCGGTCCTCCGTCCGAGGGCAGATCCTCGATGCCCTCCGCGTCGCCCTCATGGGCGGAGAGCTCGTGCCTGGTGAGGTCTACTCCGCCCCCCTGCTCGGTGAGCGCTTCGGGGTCTCCGCGACGCCCGTACGCGAAGCCATGCAGCAGCTTGCGGTCGAGGGGGCCGTGGAGGTGGTGCCGAACCGAGGGTTCCGCGTTGTCGAGCGTGGGGCGCGGGAGTTGGCCGAGCTTGCCGAGATCCGGGTGCTGCTCGAAGCGCCCGTGATGCAGCGGCTGGCTCGGAGCGTGCCCGCCGAGCGCTGGGCGGAGTTGCGCCCGCTCGCCGAGGCGACGGCACGGGCCGCCTCGACCGGCTGCCGGGCCACCTACGTCGAGTCCGACCGCGCCTTCCACCGCGCCGTGCTCGCCCTCTCGGGCAACGAGCAGCTGGTACGGATCGCCGACGACCTGCACCGCCGCGCCCAGTGGCCCCTCGTCACCGGCCCCGGCTCCCGCCGCCGGGCCGCCCTGACGGCGAACGCCGCCGAACACGCTGCGCTCCTCAGCGCGTTGATCGACAGGGACTTGGCGACGACGCAGTCCCTCGTGCGGGATCACTTCACGTGCACGTAGGCGCTCCGCTGGGGGTGCAGTGATTCGGCTGCGGGCCGGTGGGGGCTGGTCGCGCAGTTCCTCGCGCCCCTGAGTGGCCTGGGGTGCGTTCGAAGCTGCGGGTTCGTCGTGGCTGGTCGCGCCCACGCGGCGGAGCCGCATATTGGCACAGTCCCGCGCCCCTGAAAGGAGGGCCTGCGGCCTCCTTTCAGGGGCGCGCAGCCCGGCACCCTCACGCCGTAGCCGCCGGCGGTGCCAACCGTGGTGCCAGCCACGTCGGTACGCCCCCGAGGAGCCGGAACAGGCGCGCCGCCTCGGCTCGCAGCCGGGACGCTTCCGGCTCGATCTCGGCGTCGGCGAGGGAGGCCAGCGCGGGCGCCGTGCCGACCAGGTAGCCCAGCTCCTCGCGGATCCGCAGCGATTCGGTGAAGCCGTGTCGGGCCTCCGCCAACTCCCCTTCCCGCAGGGCGAGTCCGGCGAGGTGGCGCCAGGTGAAGGAGAGCAGCAGCGCGTCGTCCTGAGCGGTCGCGCCGGCGTGGGCGCGACGGTATGCGGCGCGGGCCGCCTGCGGGGAGTGCGCGAGGTTCTCGGCGAGGAGCCCGCGCCGGAAGTCGAGCAGGGCCCGGCCCGGAGCGCCCGGCGCGATCAGCGCCGCCGCCCGGCCGAGCGCGGCCCGCGCCTCGTCCGCCCGGTCGCGTACGCCGAGCAGCGTGGCCGCGTACGCCAGCTGCCCGCGCTCGCAGGCCGCCGCACCCCGCTCGTCGTCACTGCGTGCCAGCGCCTCCGCCGTACGCAGCGCGTCCTCGGCCTCCGCCCAGCCCTGCTCGGTGTAGAGGCACCGCTCGACGAGGAGCGAGGCCCGCTGGAGCGCCGCGCCCGCCGTGACGGGCTCGAGAAGGGCGGCTGCGTCGGCCCAGCAGGCACGCGAGCGCAGCCGCCATACCGCGGTCTGGACTGGATCGTCCCCTGCAGCGGTTCCGTAACCAGACATGGCGGGATACGCCACGTTGCCCTCCCCGAGCACACCATTGAGCTGTTGAGTGGTGGCCGCATCTCAGCATGAATCCGCGCGCCTGGCCAAGGGGGTGGGTGAAGGATTTCACAAAGTCATGGTGCAAGGAGTGGCACTTCGTGCCTCCAGATCCACGTCCCTGTGACCTCAGCTCATCCGCAACGCCAGGAAGAAGTCCAGCTTGTCCTCGAGCCGCGAGAGGTCGCGACTCGTCAACTGCTCGATACGGCCGACCCGGTAGCGCAGCGTGTTGACGTGCAGATGCAGTCGGCCCGCGCACCGCGTCCAGGAGCCGTCGCAGTCGAGAAACGCCTCGAGCGTGGGGATCAGCTCGGCGCGATGCCGGCGGTCGTAGTCCCGTAGGGGATCAAGGAGGCGAGCCGTGAAGGCCCGGCGTACGTCGTCCGGTACGAAAGGCAGGAGCAGCACATGCGAGGCCAGCTCCTGATGCCCCGCCGCGCACACCCTCCCGGGACGAGCGGCGGCGACCCGGCGTGCGTGCCGGGCCTCCTCCAGCGCGCCCCGCAGTCCCTCCGCCGAGTGCACGGCCGCGCTGACGCCGAGCGTGAGCCGCCCGTCGTCGTTCAGGCCCGCCGACAGCGGGCCGCGGACGGCCGCCAGCAGCGCGTCGGCGAGCAGCCCCGGCTCCGGCCCGTCGTGCTCGGAGGTCACGGCCTGCAGAGGTACGAGCGCGATCGCCTCCTCGCCCGTATGGGCCACCGCGATCCGGTCGGAGGGCTCGGGTCCGGACGACAGCGGGTCGACGAGAATCTCCTCGAGGAGCGACTGGGCCACCGGGCCGCCCTCGATCTCCCCGCCGTCCCACTCGACACGGGCCACCACGACCTGCCACTGCGGGGCCGCACCGAGCCCCGGCAGCAGCACGGGCGCCGCGACCCGCAGCCGCGCCGCGATCTCCGCGGGCGCGGCACCGGCCTGCACCAGCTCCAGCACCTCCTGCGCGAGCCGACGGCGCACCGTACGCGCCGCGTCCCGCCGGTCCCGCTCCACCGCGATCAACTGCGTCACCCCGTGGAGCAGGTCGAGCCGCTCCTCCGGCCAGTCCCCGGCGTCCGCCTCCACCACGAGCAGCCAGTCCGACAGCACCGTCTCGCGTACGTCGCGCGAGGCCGCCGCCCCCCGCCCGCTGCTGAGGATCGCGAACAGGGAGTACGTCGTACCGCCCACCGACACGCGGTACGGCCCGCGCCGCCCCGTGCGCACCGCCGCCAGGTGCTCGGCGGCCAGCTTCGCGCAGACCTCGGCGGGCAGCCCGGGCCCCGAGAGGTTCGCGCCCGCGATCGCCCGCCCGGCGGGGGACAGCACCCAGGCCCGCAGGTCCAGATCGGAGCCGAGCAGGTCCAGGACCACGTCCGGGCCCCCGCCCGCCGGTCCGGAGGTCATCATCCGCCGGTGCCGGTCCACCACGGCCGCCAGATCCCCGGCCCGCTCGCCCGAGACCTGCCGTACGACATGCTCGGTGATCGTCGCGAAGGCCACCGACTCGTCGACGGCGAACAGCGGCAGCCGGTGCCGGGCGCAGGCCAGCACCAGATCGTCGGGGACGTCGCCCAGCTCGGCCTCACCGGCCGCCAGGGCCGCGACCCCGGCGGCCACGAGTATCCGTACGAAAGGCTCGGAGTCCGCCGCGCTGCGCCGCCACGCGAGACCCGTGAGGACCAGTTCGCCGCCCGAGAGATAGCGGCTGGGGTCCCGCAGATCCGTGGTCATCACCCCGCGCACGCTGCGGTCCAGCTCGTTCTCGCCGCCGAGCAGCCTGAGGCCCAGCGCATCGGTGTCCAGCAGTGCGCGCAGCCGCATTCTCGTCGCCGCCGTTCCTTGTCTGGAAATCTCTGGTTCCCGGGGACCGTGTCCGGTGTTTCCCGAGGAAAACGATGAGGTTGCCGGCGCCCCCCGTTCGGACGAATCTACAAGACGATCGCCCTGGCCAGCCGACTCCTTCATGGTTTGTGTGACTGACCTGGGTGCGGGCAGCCGCGGTCTACTGACCTCAAGCCCTGTGAACAGCATCTGAACGAGCCGATGCCGCCGTCCCCGACCTGGCTCAAACGGAACGCCCCTCGATACGAAGAAGAGAGCCGATCATGGACTTCCTTCGCCCCGGCAGCTGGGAGGAGGCGCTCGCCGCGAAGGCCGAGCACCCCACCGCCGTGCCGATTGCGGGCGGCACCGATGTGATGGTCGAGATCAACTTCGACCACCGCCGGCCCGAGTACCTCCTGGACCTGAACCGCATCGGCGAGCTGAGCGACTGGGAGGTCGGCGAGGAGACGGTCCGGCTCGGCGCCTCCGTCCCCTACACCCAGATCATGGAGCACCTGCGGGCCGAACTGCCGGGCCTCGCCCTCGCCTCGCACACCGTGGCCTCCCCGCAGATCCGCAACCGCGGCGGCGTGGGCGGCAACCTCGGCACCGCCTCTCCGGCCGGCGACGCCCACCCCGCGCTCCTCGCCGCGGGCGCCGAGGTCGAGGTCGAGTCCGTACGAGGCTCCCGCCGCATCCCGATCGACGACTTCTACACCGGCGTGAAGCGCAACGCGCTCGCCGCCGACGAGCTGATCAGGGCCGTACACATCAAGAAGGCCGAAGGACCGCAGCAGTTCTCCAAGGTCGGCACCCGCAACGCCATGGTGATCGCTGTGTGCGCCTTCGGCCTGGCCCTGCACCCGTCGTCGCGTACCGTCCGCACCGGCATCGGCTCGGCCGCGCCCACGCCCGTCCGGGCCAAGGCCGCCGAGGAGTTCCTGAACGCGGCGCTCGAAGAGGGCCGCTTCTGGGACAACGGCAAGATCATCACCCCGTCGGTCGCCAAGCAGTTCGCGGACCTGTGCGCCGCCGCCTGCAACCCGATCGACGACGTCCGGGGCACCGCGAGCTACCGCCGCCACGCGGTGGGCATCATGGCCCGCCGGACGCTCACCTGGACCTGGGAGTCGTACCGCGGCACCGCCGCCACGGAGGGAGCTGCGTAATGCGCGTCAATTTCACGGTCAACGGCCGCCCACAGGAAGCCGACGACGTCTGGGAGGGCGAGTCCCTGCTGTATGTGCTGAGGGAGCGCCTGGGGCTGCCGGGTGCCAAGAACGCCTGTGAGCAGGGGGAGTGCGGCTCGTGCACGGTGCGGCTCGACGGCGTACCGGTGTGTTCGTGTCTGGTCGCGGCGGGCCAGGTCGAGGGGCGCGAGGTCGTCACGGTCGAGGGGCTTGCGGAGTACGCCAAGCAGCGTGACGCGGGATGCGCGACCGGATCTTGCGGTACGTCCCTCGACGCGGCCAAAGGGTGGTCGGCGCACGGCACCGACTCACAGACCGGCGAAGGCACCCAACTCTCCCCCGTCCAGCAGGCGTTCATCGACGCAGGCGCCGTGCAGTGCGGCTTCTGCACCCCCGGTCTGCTGGTCGCGGCCGACGAGATGCTGGAGCGCAACCCGACCCCGACCGACGCGGACATCCGCGAGGCGCTGTCGGGCAACCTCTGCCGCTGCACCGGCTACGAGACGATCATGAACGCGGTCCGCCTCGCGGCCGCCAGGCAGTCGGAGGCGGTCTGAGCATGACCGGCAACAACGCTCCTCTCGGCACCCCCACCAAGGTCACCCAGGGCTCACAGACCAAGGGCGGCATCGGCGAGTCCACACTCCGCCCTGACGGCACACTCAAGGTCACCGGCGAGTTCGCGTACTCCTCCGACATGTGGCACGAGGACATGCTGTGGGGCCAGATCCTGCGCTCCCCGGTGGCCCACGCGGAGATCGTGTCGATCGACACCTCCGAAGCCCTCGCCCAGGCCGGCGTGTACGCCGTCATGACGTACGACGACCTGCCGACCGACATACGGCACTACGGCCTGGAGTTCCCGGACACCCCCGTACTGGCCCACGGCCGCGTACGCCACCACGGCGAGCCCGTCGCGATCGTCGCCGCCGACCACCCGGAGACCGCACGCCGCGCCGCCGCGAAGATCAAGGTCGAGTACCGCGAACTCCCGGTCATCACTGATGAGTTGACCGCCACGGCCCCCGACGCGCCGCTGATCCACGAGAACCGCACAGATCACTACGCCGCCCACGTCACCCACCCCAACATCCTCCACCGCCAGCCGATCATCCGCGGAGACGTCGAGGAGGCCCGCCGCCGCGCCGACTTCGTCGTCACGGGCGAGTACACCTTCGGCATGCAGGACCAGGCCTTCCTCGGCCCGGAGTCGGGACTCGCGGTCCCCGCGGAGGACGGCGGCGTCGACCTCTACATCGCCACCCAGTGGCTGCACTCCGACCTCCGCCAGATCGCCCCGGTCCTCGGCCTGCCCGAGGAGAAGGTGCGGATGACGCTGTCCGGCGTCGGCGGCGCGTTCGGCGGGCGCGAGGACCTGTCGATGCAGATCCACGCCTGCCTGCTGGCGCTGCGCACGGGCAAGCCGGTGAAGATCGTCTACAACCGCTTCGAGTCCTTCTTCGGCCACGTCCACCGCCACCCCGCGAAGCTCTTCTACGAGCACGGGGCAACGAAGGACGGCAAGTTGACGCACCTGAAGGCCCGCATCGTCCTGGACGGCGGCGCGTACGCCTCCGCCTCACCGGCCGTCGTCGGCAACGCCGCCTCGCTCGGCGCGGGCCCGTACGTCATCGACAACGTCGACATCGAAGCCCTCGCCCTCTACACCAACAACCCGCCCTGCGGCGCCATGCGCGGCTTCGGCGCGGTGCAGGCCTGCTTCGCGTACGAGGCGCAGATGGACAAGCTCGCCGACAAGGTCGGCATGGACCGGGTCGAGTTCCGCCGGCTCAACGCCATGGAGCAGGGCACGATCATGCCGACCGGCCAGCCCGTCGACTCGCCCGCCCCGGTCGCCGAACTCCTGCGCCGCGTCAAGGCGATGCCCCTGCCGCCGGAGCGCCAGTGGGAGAGCTCCGAGGGCGCGGACGTACGCCAGCTGCCGGGCGGCCTGTCCAACACCACGCACGGCGAAGGCGTCGTACGGGGTGTCGGGTACGCGGTCGGCATCAAGAACGTCGGCTTCTCCGAGGGCTTCGACGACTACTCGACTGCCCGCGTCCGCATGGAGGTTGTCGGCGGCGAGCCCGTCGCCACCGTCCACACCGCGATGGCGGAGGTCGGCCAGGGCGGCGTCACCGTCCACGCGCAGATCGCCCGCACCGAGCTCGGCGTCACCCAGGTGACGATCCAGCCGGCCGACACGCAGGTGGGTTCCGCGGGTTCGACTTCGGCATCCCGTCAGACGTACGTCACTGGCGGCGCCGTCAAGAACGCCTGCGAACTGGTCCGCGAGCGGGTCCTGGAGATCGGGCGCCGCAAGTTCGGTACATATCACCCGGCTTGGGCCACTGCCGAGCTACTGCTGGAGGGCGGCAAGGTCGTCACCGACGGCGGTGAGGTGCTTGCCGACCTGGTGGACGTACTCGAGGACGAGTCGGTCGAGGTCGAGGAGGAATGGCGGCACCGGCCGACCGAACCGTTCGACCGGCATACCGGGCAGGGCTTCGGACACGTGCAATATTCGTTCGCCGCGCACCGGGCCGTGGTCGAGGTCGACACCGAGCTGGGGCTGGTGAAGGTCATCGAGTTGGCCTGTGCCCAGGACGTCGGCAAGGCCCTCAACCCGCTGTCCGTCGTCGGCCAGATCCAGGGCGGTACGACCCAGGGCCTGGGCATGGCGGTCATGGAGGAGATCCTCGTCGACCCGAAGACGGCGAAGGTCCGCAACCCCTCCTTCACGGACTACCTGATCCCCACGATCCTGGACACGCCGACGATGCCCGTCGACGTACTCGAACTGGCCGACGCGCATGCGCCGTACGGGTTGCGGGGTGTCGGGGAGGCCCCGACACTTTCGTCAACTCCGGCTGTCCTTGCGGCCATTCGGAACGCGACGGGCTTGGAGCTGAACAGGACGCCGGTACGGCCGGAGCACCTTACCGGCATGTGACCCTCCGGGGCGGAGAGGAGAGCGAGACCGAGATGCTGGACATCGCCCAAGAGCTGCACCGGTGGGTCGAGCAGGGCCGCGACTTCGCCGTGGCCACCGTGGTGGCCGTCGGCGGCAGCGCGCCGCGCGGGCCCGGCGCGGCCCTCGCGGTGGACTCCGAGGGCACGGCGATCGGCTCGGTCTCCGGGGGCTGTGTGGAGGGTGCGGTGTACGAACTGTGCCAACAGGCGTTGGCGGACGGGGAGTCGGTCCCGGTTCTGGAGCGCTTCGGCTACAGCGACGAGGACGCCTTCGCGGTGGGCCTGACGTGCGGCGGCGTCATCGACATCCTGGTGACGCCGGTACGGGCCTCGGCCTCCGACCGGGAGGTGTTCGCGTCGGCTCTGTCCGCCGCCGCGCGCGGGGAGGCGGCGGCGGTCGCGCGCATCGTCTCCGGGCCGGGGGAGCTGCTGGGCCGCGCCCTGCTCGTACGTCCGAGCGAAGCGAGATGGGGGTCCCCCCGGCCGGAGGCTGGGGGAGGCTCGTACGAGGGCGGATTCGGCGCCCATCCCGAGCTGGACCGCACGGTGGCGGCCGAGGCGGGTGCCTTTCTGGACGCGGGCCGCACCGGCACCCTGGAGATCGGAGAGCAGGGATCTCGCTGCGGAGCACCGCTCACGGTGTTGGTCGAGTCGTCGGTGCCGCCGCCGCGGATGATCGTCTTCGGCGCCATCGACTTCGCCTCGGCGCTGGTCCGCATCGGCAAGTTCCTCGGTTACCACGTGACGGTGTGCGACGCCCGCCCCGTCTTCGCGACGGCGGCCCGCTTCCCGGAGGCGGACGAGGTCGTGGTCGAGTGGCCGCACCGGTACCTGGAGCGGACGTCGGTGGACGCCCGCACGGTCCTGTGTGTCCTCACGCACGATGCCAAGTTCGACGTACCCCTGCTGCGGTTGGCGCTGCGGCTGCAGGTCGCGTACGTCGGCGCGATGGGCTCCCGGCGCACGCATCTGGACCGCAACGCGCGCCTGCGTGAAGTAGGCGTGACAGAGCTGGAGTTGGCGCGGCTCAGGTCACCGATCGGGCTGGATCTCGGGGCGCGTACGCCTGAGGAGACGGCCCTGTCGATCGCCGCCGAGATCGTCGCCAACCGGCGTGGGGGGAGCGGGGTTTCACTGACCGGGGCGCATATGCCGATCCACCATGACGCGACGTCGGCGACGGTCCCGGCGGGGCGGATCGGGTCGGTGGCCTGACACCTGACGTCCGGACGCGATCATCGTTGCGTATGCTGCCGGGCATGTTGAGGCTGGAGAGGCTCCGTGACGACCACGCGCCTGCCCTGCTGGCTTTCGAGCAGGAGAACCGGGAGTACTTCGCGCGGTCCGTGCCGGATCGGGGTGACGCGTTCTTCGCCGAGTTCGCCTCCCGCCACCTCGCCCGCCTCGCTGAGCAGGACGCCGGCGAATGCCACTTCCATGTCGTCCTCGACGAGCAGGGGGACCTGATCGGCCGCGTCAACCTCGTCGACATCGACGAGGAGGGTGCCGAACTCGGCTACAGGATTGCCGAGCGTGCCACGGGCCGGGGCGTCGCGACCGCCGCGGTCGCAGAAGCGTGCCGCCTCGCCGCCACGACCTACCGGCTCTCCGCACTCAGGGCGCGCACCACCCTCGACAACCCGGCGTCCATGACCGTACTCGCACGGAACGGGTTCACCCCGGTGGGGGACATTACGCTCGACGGACGCCCTGGCATCCGGTACCGGCGTCAGCTCGCCGCCGTTGGCTGATCGCCCACATCGGGGAGTCATGGTCGATACCTGTGGATCTGAGCTGCGCTCATGTCGCCGTGGGCTTGCGGGCGAGGATCTGGATCCCCATTGACTCATGCCCGTTCATGGTGGCCACCGTGATGGTCCGGGTGTCGACGGTTTCGAACCGGGTGAGCAGGGTGGAGAGCCACTCGCGGGAGTGGTGGCGGCAGACCGCACCATCGCCGGTCTCGAACACGCCATGGCTGCCGTAGCGGTCGGCATAGCGGCTGCGGTTGCGTTCGTCGTCTTGCAGCAGAAGGTCGCTGATACAGAGGATCCCGCCGGGCTTGAGGATGCGGTTCAGCTCGGCGATCAACCGGTGTTGCGCTTCGTCGCTGGGGACGCAGGTCAGCACGGCGAACAGGAGAACTGCGTCGAAGCCGGCGTCCGGGTAAGGCGAGATCGGTGGTGCGTCCAGGGCTGCAAAGCGCATGGTGGGGTGCAGGTGGCGGGCCCGTTGGATCATTCCTGGCGAGGTGTCGGTGCCCGTGAGGTTGTCGAAGCCGTGCTGTTCGAGCTCCTCCATGGTGCGGCCGTAACCGCATCCGTAGTCGAGGATCGCGGCATGCCTGCCGATCTCGTCGAGCCAGGGCAGATGGAGGGGGTGGGTGAAGGTCTTCGTGGCCGCGGCGGCATCCCAGTAGGGAACCTGGCTGTCGAGGTCGGACACGACGAGATGCCTCCCTGAGGGTTGGGTTGAAGGCAGTTCATGCTGCCACCAGGGTGGGGCGCCCGACGAGCTGACCGCGTTCGAAGCGGGCACTCGCCCGGACAAGAGCAACGAGGTGGGGCGCGTTCACCGCCCATCACCGCTGCTGGGCGGACTCGGGGTAGCCCCTGAGCGATCAGGACGGGGCAGAACCGCTATCAACTGCCGTGTGGTGACGCCTGTAGTGGCGAGCTGCCCGGGCGCGGTTTCCGCATGACGGCTTGCACCACTCCTGCCGCCCGTGGCTCTTGACGAAGTAGCGCACGCAGCGGGGCGCGGTGCAGGATCGCAACTCCGTGCGCTGCGGGCCGCTGAGAAAGTCGATGGCGGCTCGGGCCAGGGCCGCGACAAGCCGAACGTACGGATCGTTTTCCGCCGACAGCAGTCGGGCGGTAGGGACTCCTTCGACGGGCCAGTCGATCTGCGGGGCGACCAGTTCCCTCGCGGCAGCCGTGTTGAGGTGGGCCATTGCCTGGTCGGCAGTCATCAGGCGGTGGGCGTCTGCTGGGCTGGGGGGAGCGGGACTGACCACTCGGGCGAACAGGGCCCGGACTGCCTGCCGAAGCTCGATGATCCCGAGCCTGAGGTTTTCATCCGCTGCGAGTTCTCCAACCGGAATGTGGCCGGCCAGCAGATCCTCCTGCTCTTGGATCCAGTGCGTTGTTCCCTGGACCGTGGCGAGGTCATCGGCGACGCCGCCATCTCCGTCGTGGCGAATCGTGCTCGCCAGTTCCAGTGCCAGCCAGCGCTCCACAAGGCATCCCCTTCCAGCTCGGTGCCCGGTCGTCAGCCACTTGATCACATCCCTACGCACACCCTAAGGTCCCTAACGGTAAATAAAAAATTTCCGTTAGATACTGGAGTGGGTGGAGCGGGAGACACCTGCCCTGGCACAGGACGGCGGCTGAGCCCGCCATTGGAGGCGACTACGGAATGACGCTGCTTGCACAAATCAGCGACCTACACCTGGACGGCAGCGAAAGGGCAACCCGACGCGCTACCCGCGTCATGGACTACTTGCGAGCCCTGCCCCACCCGGTTGACGCGCTCCTGGTCACTGGGGACATCGCCGATCACGGCGAGGAGGCCGAGTACGAGGAAGCAGCTCAGATCCTGACCGCCCCCTTCCCCGTGCTCACCTGCCCCGGAAACCACGACGCGCGACCGGCCTACCGCAAGGCCCTGCTCGGAAAGGCGTCCGACCACGGCCCCATCAATCAGGCCCACCACATCGCCGGCACCACCATCCTGATGTGCGACTCCACCATCCCCGGCCGCGACGAGGGACGCCTCGACGCCCAAACACTCGCCTGGATCGACACCACCCTCACCGCGCTGCCGCAGGACACCGCGGCACTGATCGCCTTCCACCAGCCGCCGGTCGAACTCCATCACCCCCTGCCCGACTCCGGCATGCTCGAAGAGCCCGGACAACTGGCCGACTTGCTCGACGCGCATCCGCAGGTCGCCGCCGTCCTCACGGGCCACGCCCACACCGCGGCCGCCTCGACCTTTGCCGCGCGTCCGCTGATCGTCGGACCGGCCATCACCTGGACCCTGCGCATGCCCTGGGAAGGCGACAAGGCCGCAGACCGCGACCAGCCGCCCGGCCTTGCGTTCCACATCCTGTCCGACGACCGGCGCCTGACCACCCACTACCGCATCGTGCTCTGATCCCCCGCTCGCACGATCCGGAGGCATCGTGGTCCATCCCTACGCCGTCGCGGGGTTCCTGGTGGCGGGCCTTCCCCCGGTCGCCACCCCCGGAGCCAGCCTGGCCCTGCTGATCCAACGCGTCACCGACAGCGGCCGCCGTCAGGCTCTTCCCGTCATCCTCGGCACAGTCACCGGCCCGGGTGCCCCCCCCAGGCGTCGCTCGCACAGATGTCCTGAACGCAGCACGCCGGGGCTGAGGAGGCAACAACAGAGAGCCCCTCCCGGCCTCGAAAGGCCGGGAGGCGCAAGGGAGTTCAGCGTTCAGCGATCTCGTACAGGGTCAGCCTGAGCGCTCCCAGCGAGGCAACGCCGGAGGAGACGGTGCTGTCGATCGCGTCGGAGATCGTCGCCAACCGGCGTGGGGGGAGCGGGGTTTCACTGACCGGGGCGCATACGCCGATCCATAGGTGGCGGAGTTGGGGAGCGAGTCCGTAAGGGCTCCAGCTCTGTGAACTCTGCCCGATTTGAGTGGTTGTCCGGCGAAAGCCCCACGCAGCAACGGAGTTCCCCATAGACAGGAGATCGACCAAGATCCTTCTGTCGTACGAGGAACTCCGTTGGATGCTCGCGCCTCTGGAAGGCGCGGTTCAGGACGTCGAGGGTGACCGTCAGCCCGAGCCGGTGCCCGTGCTCGGAGGCGAAGCGGTAATGCACGCCGGCCCAGATTCGCGCCTCCAGGAGTTCGGCTGTCGCCGCCTGAAGGCTGTCGTAGTGGCGGGTCGTGCCGGAGGCGGGGCTGTACGCGGCGAACGTGAGGTCGTCACGGCCGAAGAACGACCCCAGGACCGTCATGACCGCCGTGGTGAAGCAGGCGTGGCCCGACGGGTACTCCGGCGACGGGGCGGTGACCCGCAGCGGCGTCCAGTCCGGGTCGGGATCGGTGGCCGCGTTGCCGTCGGTGCCGGCGAGCGGAATGGCCGTCACTGGGCGCCAGAAGTTCCAGTGCGCCTTGGCCTTGTAGCAGGCGATCAGGGTGTCGGCGGAGGCCACGTACACCATGGCGAGCAGCCGGGCCGTCCGGAGGCTGCTCAGGCGGTGCGCGCCGGCGAGTTGCCGGGTGATCGACCATTCGACCATCCGGGGGTCGTCCCACCAGATCGCCGCCTCGGTCTGGTCCTCGGTACGGACGGTGCTGGTGGCCGCGCCGAGGCTCTTGACCTCGTTCAGGTCGCGGGCCCAGGCGGCGCCGGTCAGGGCCGGCGGGGGCTTGACCCGGTAGGCGCCGGCGTCGGGGACGACGAACGGCTTCAGGTTCGGCACCCAGGCGCCGACGTTGACGTAGCCGGGCGGGGTGAGCCGGTATTCGCCCGGCTCGGTGCCGACGGTCCACGGCGCGGTGGGGTCGAAGCCGTCGTCACGGCGGCTCTCGGTCATCGCCGCGGCGGCGGCCCTGCCGACGGTCACCCCGCCGTCCTCGGCGCGGCCGTCGGGGATCGCGGCCAGCGCCTCGTCGTACCGGGCGTTCAGCGACTCGGCCTGCCCGGGGAAGAGCCACAGCAGCGTGTCGTGGGCGGCCGCGGCGACCGCCGCGGCGGTGGAGTCCCCGGGGCGGCTGCGGGGCGCGCTGACCAGGGGCTCGTACGGACGGCCGGCGACGGCGTTGACCGCGTCGTACACGGCGCCCTGCACGATGGCGAAGCTGCGGGTGCTGGTGGTGGGCGACTGCTTGGCGGTGTCGTAGATGGCGGTCTGGGCGTGGATGTTCCAGGCGATGACGGGATTGCCCGGGGCGGCCTCCACGCCGCTGTGTGCCTCGGCGGTGGTGGCCGTCAGTGGGACGGTCAGGGCGAGTACGGTGAGGACCGCGATACGGCGTAACCCTCTGAATGATCCGGCGAGCGGGCGTTGTGTCACGAGACCCCCATGGGCTTGTCGGTGACAGATTGTCCGAGCCTAAAGGCAGGGGTCAGTTTTGTCGTTACATCGACAATCATCGACAGTCCGACGGGGTTCACACCCGGATGTCCGTCACCTCGGCGACGAATGCGCCGGCTCCGCCGGGAGCACTCGGCCGGAGCGCCCTCCGGGCGCTTCTTGATCCTCCAGGCCAAGTGGGCTCCGGTGGTGCGGGCCAGGCCCCATAGTTCGTACCCGGCGAAGTTCCGGTCGGCCAGTAGCAGAGTGCCCTCGGTGAGGGAGGCCAGAAAGCGGCGGGCGGGTTTGTGTTCGCTGAAGCGGTCCACGGAGTCGAAGACCGCGTCGACCAGAGCGTGGTCCCGCACTCGAACAGTGCCATGACCCGCAGTTGAGGGTTCCAGCTCTGGTTGACGCCCGTGCGGCCCGAGTATCCGAACTCAGCGCTGTTTCCTGGCGAGTTGGGGACGTCCAGGACGGTTCCGTCCCAGGCTGTCAGCCGCAGACCGAAGGCGAAGACGCCCCGGTCGGCGTCCCTGGCCAGGTGGCCGCACTGCCCCTCGAACAGCAACTGCAGCGCCTTGGACCCAAGGCGTTGTCGGGCCCGGGTCAGCGCCGCACTGGTGGGAAGCTTCTGCATCCCCCAGCCCGGCAGGTGCCGCAACTGCTCCGTAAGCATTCGCAGTACGGCCCGGTAACCCGGAGGTCCGGCACTGTCCGCGCTGCTGAACAGGTACAGCGCCAGGACGAAATACATCACCGCACGGGCGGGCAGGAGCCGTCGTCGCTTCTCGCGGGCTCCAGCCCGTTCGATCACTTCGTCAACGGCCTGAGGCGTGATTACCCTGGGCAGGACGCCAAAGCGTACGTGTTCGCCGAAGCGCAGCTCGGCGGGGACGGGCCGCGGAGAGGATGACTGGTCTCCGGCCAGGGAAGTGGTGGTTGTTGCGGGCAGGGCGCGACACCGAGCATCCAACGGAGTTCCTCGTACGACAGAAGGATCTTGGTCGATCTCCTGTCTATGGGGAACTCAACACGGAGCCGATCGGTCCGATGGTGGTGAGCAGGTATCCGGCACCGAGGGAGGCCAGCGGCATGACCCCCCAGGACAGGGTCATGGCCGCGCTGGTGACACGCCCCAGTAGCTCGTTGGGAACCAGGACGGTCATGTAGGTGGTGATCACGACGTTCCACAACGGTCCGACGAAGGCGGTGGCAGCACCGATGGCGCCGATCAGCACAGGGCTCGACGTGAGTGCGAACAGAGGCAGAAGCGCAGCCCAGATCCAATTGACGCCGACGATGACGGTCTTGGGCTTGAAGTGACGGTGGAGCCTGCTCGCCGCGAGTGCGCCGATCAGACCACCACCGCTGTAGATGCCGAGCATCATCCCGATGGTGGTGGATGTGGCGCCTTGGTGCTGGGCGAGGACGACCAGGATCAATACGAGAGCCTGGAAGACCATGTTGCTGACGGCGATCAACAGGATCGCTGCGCGGATCAGGGGGTGGCGCCAGACCCAGCGCAAACCTGCGGTGGTCGCCTGCCACAGAGGCTCTGATGGAGGCTTCGTCTCGTTCTGCAGGTCGCTTCGGATGAACAGCAGAACGATGGAGGCAATGACGTACGAGACCGCATCGGCCAGGAAAGGCACGGCGCGGTCGATGCCGAAGAGCATGCCGCCCAGGGGAGGACCGGCCAGAGCCGCACCGCGGGTCCTGGCCTCGTTATGGGCCACTGCGGTGGGCAGGAGCGCGACAGGGACGATCTTCGGGAGTGCGGCGCGCTCGGCCAGCCCGAAGAAGACGAAGCACAGTCCCTGCATGAAGGCGACCACGGCGAGGTGCGTGACCGTGAGTTTGCCCCACCACAGGGCAATCGGGACGGTGGAGAGTGCCAGTCCCGCGACGAGTTCGCTGATCAGCAGGATCTTGCGGCGGTTCCACCGGTCCACCAGCGCTCCGGCCGGCAGGTGAGCGATGAGGAAGGGGAGCGTGCCGGCGGCTCCGACGATCCCGGCGTCGGAGGGCGATCCGGTGGTCGCCAGCACAAGCAGCGGCATCGCCGTCCCGCTGATCTGGGCGCCCAGGGTCGAGACGACCTGACCGCTCCACAGGGCGACGAACTCACGGTTGCGCCATAACGAGGGCCGTTCGGCGGTTTTTTCGGCGGTCGGGGCGGTCATGACACGTCCCCGCTGTCAGGGGTGGGGAAGGCATGGAACACCACGGAGATGTGCCGGCTGCCGGGGGGCGCCTGGCCAGGTTCCCGGTGCCAGCGTTTGAGGAAGGCGATGTACTCCTCACCGAACTCGGCCAGTTCCTCAGCGGTGAGCATGGTGCTGCCGAAGGAGTGCATGGCGCTGGCGGCGAATTCGCCGAACGCCTCTCTGTGGGACAGGTAGGCGGTCAGGTCACGATCAGCACGCTCCATCCATTGCCGGCCGATCTCCTCGGCGGCGACAGCAACCTCGGGTTCCGTCGGGCGGCGCGGCAGCCGCACGTCCTGTGGGATGGCCCGCCAGTACTTGCGACGCCCGGATGAGCGGTCCGTGTCCTCTTCGATGAACCCGAACCGGGCCAGTTGCCGCAGGTGATAGCTGGTCGCGCCGCGGTCCTCACCGAACTCGGCGGCCAGGTCGGCAGACGTGGCCGGACCATGACGCTGAAGCCAGGTCACCAGTTGTTGGCGCAGCGGGTGAGCGAGGGCCTTGAGTGCGTCGATGTCGGACAGCGCGCGTGGTCGTAATTCAGGCATGATGAGAAGATATCTATGCAAAGATTTCTTCTCAATACTCTTCACGTGGCTTCTCAGGAACGGCGGACCACCTCGGCCGCGTAGACCGTCCTGAGGGCCCCGGCCGCCCATCGCTCGGCACCCGATGGGCTGATCCCAAGCGGGCGTTGAAGGACGGCTGCGGGCACAGCGGGTGTCAGACGTTGAGGGTCCGGCGCGCGGCGCTGATGGCCCGGTGCGCGTCCGAGCCGTACACGGCGGACTCCTTCAGCGCGTTCCAGGTACGGAGGTACGTGTTCACGCCGGCCTCGTCCTCGATCCACAGCTCGGAGTGCCAGGTCTCGACGATCACGCGGCTGTCGTCGTACATCCAGAACGCCGTGGCGGGCGGGATCTTGAGCGAGGCGCTGAACGGGATGATTCCCAACTCGACCGTGTCCAGGCCGATCACCCCGGCCAGTCGGTCGAGCTGGGCGGCCAGGACGGACGGCGGGCAGATCAGCGCCCGGAGAGCGGCCTCCCACATGATGAGGTGGAAACGCTTCGCGGGGTCGTACAGCGCATCCTGCCGTTTGATGCGGGAGCGCACGGCTTCCTCTGTGTCCCGGGGAGACTGCTGGAGTTCGGCGTACCGGGTGAAGATGTGCCGGGCGTAGTCCGGTGTCTGGAGGATGCCCATGACCATGGAGGACTCCCAGCCCCGGAACACGAAAGCGTCGGCGTGTGCGGCCAGATGCATGTCCTGTACGGGCTTGTGCCCGGAGGCGAGCTGCCGCCGCCACGACCGGATGTGCGACTCGAACCCTCCGAGCCTGGCGAGGAGTTCGTCATACGCGTCCGGCTGCCCGGTCCCCTCCGCCCACGCCCGCAGGTCCTCGGGCGTGGCGGTCTGCTTGCCGTTCTCCAGCTTGCTGATCTTCGGCTGCGGCCAGCCGAGCCGCCGGGCCAGCCCGGAACCGGTGAGTCGTCCATCAGGGGCAGACAGCCGCAGCTCGCGCAGCCGTACCCCGAGCGCTTCGCGCGCTTGCTGGTAGTCCGTTGTCACCGGTTCCGCTCACCTGCTTGCTTCTGCTTACTTCGCGGCCAGACCCGCCGCGAACTCCTCATCACCGTGCTCGAGGCCGGGCGGTGCAGATACGTCGCGCCCTCGTGGATATAAACGGCTATGGGTGACTCGGTATCGCGAATAACTGAGTATGGATGCTAGCCCTCTCAACTGGCCACCGACGACGCTGAGTTCATGGTCACAGCGCGGCAAGAGCCGAACACCACGGATGTCACAGCGGCGGTCGAAACTCTGCGGAAAGCACTGACGGCGGCAGGGATCGTGCTGCCGTCGCTGAGGGCGGACGTGGCGTCGCCCTCACTGAACCTGATCGCCCTCGGCCGGGTGCGCGCGGATGTCGCGCTGCGGTTGGCCGACGTGATCCAGCGGGGGTGCGTATGAACGGATACACACCGGAGATCGGTGATCTCGTATGGGACGAGGCGACGCGCAAGGTCGGCCGGGTCATGGACCGCGTCGGCCCGTACTGGCAGCTCAAGCCGCCCGGTGGCGGGCGGGAATGGGACGCGCGTGGCCCGCTGAGGCCCGCCACGGTGGCGGAGAGACTATCGGCAGGCGTGGCCCTGGCCAACGCGCGGAGCCGGGGAGAGCTGCCGTGAGTGGAGTGGAGTGGCAACGGCGCGACGGTGGCGGTGGCGTGAGCCACCTACAGTCCGTGATCGGCGACGGCGAATACGTCCGGCACCAAACGGCGTACCGCGCGTACATCGAGCATGCCTCGACGTGCCCCGACTGCGTGGAGGGCATCTGCCCTACGGCGCGGAAGCTGTGGCGCGTGGTGAAGGGACGCGCGGAGCCCGACGCGTAGGGCTCCGGACAGCAGACGGAGCGGGCGGATCGGGTCGGCGGCCTGAACTCGCGTTGTCTCTCGGGGATCTCACCGAACAGCGCCCGCCGGTAGTCGACCACGAATTTGTGGAAGAGGAGTGGTCGGTTGCTGGCAGACATAGGGGCTTGAGTCTCCAGTAGGGGGAGACGCCAAGGTGGGGACATGGACAGCGACACGCTCTACTCGATCGGCGAGCTCGCTCGGCGGACCGGTCTCACGGTCAAGACCATTCGGTTCTACTCCGATCGCGGAATCGTGGCGCCGATGGACCGCAGCCCGGCCGGCTACCGCCTCTACAACATCGACGCCGTCGCACGCCTGGACCTCGTGCGGACCCTGCGCGAGCTGGGACTGGACCTTCCCACGATCCGCAAGGTCGTGGACCGGGAACTCTCGCTTCCCGAGGTCGCGAGGGCGCACGCCGAAGCACTGGCAGTGCAGATCCGCATCCTGCGCCTGCGGCACGCGGTGCTGACGGCGGTGGCTGAGCGCGGGTCCACCCCTGAGGAGACAGAACTCATGCACCGGCTGGCCCAGCTCTCCGAGGATGAACGCCGACGTGTGATCGGCGATTTTCTCGATGCCGTCTTCGGCGGTCTTGACGCTGCCCCCGCATTCGCGGGAGTCATGCGCTCGATGACCCCCGAGCTGCCCGACAACCCCGAGGCGGAACAAGTCCAGGCATGGGTGGAGTTGGCCGAACTTTCCCTGGACTCGGATTTCCGCGCCGGCGTACGGCGGATGGTCGAGGACCAGGCGGCCGAGCAGGCCCAAAGCGACACCATGGGCCCGCGCCGCGACATTGCCGCAGTCGTCCGTGACCTGGTCGGCCCGGCCCTGACCGCCGGCATCGACCCGGCCTCGCCCCAGGCCGATCCGATCGTCGCGACGTTCACGGCGCACTGCGCGCATCTTCTCGGCCGCCCAGACGACGTCGAGCTCCGCCGCCGACTGACGACTCGGCTGGAGAGCGTGAACGACCCCCGCAGGGAGCGGTACCTCCAGCTGCTCGCAGTGGTCAACGGCTGGCCGGCCCCGGAGAGTCTGGCTCCAGTGTTCGACTGGTCCGTCCAGGCTCTGCGCTTCCGGACACAGCGATGACGGGGCGGTCGCAAGGCGGCATGGGCCGGACGCGGCCGGCATCGGGTGAAAACGCCGCCGCATATGATCAATTGATGAATGCCCCCGTCGTCCTTCAGGTGGCCGTGTCGCCGGCCTCTCCCCCTCTCGTTCTTCGCCCCTGACGCATGGAGGACGTTGCCGCATTGGTCGAGGTGAGCCGGGATCCCGCATTGCGCCAGTGGGCGAGCTCTGTCGTGGACGACGATGCTGACGGGGAACGGTGGGTGCAGGCCCAGCAGCGGGGCTGGGCAGCGGGGGACCGGTTCGGCTTTGCCGTCCTTGAGGAACAACCCGGTTCAGTTCGCGAACAGTTGGTGGGCAACGTGGTCCTCAAGGAAGTCACCTCCGGCAAACCGGCGGCCGAGGTGGGCTACTGGACCGCGGCGCACGCTCGCGGGAGGGGAGTGGCTCCCCGCGCTCTGGAGGCGCTCACCGGCTGGGCCTTCGACACCTTCGAAGCCGACGGGCTGGAGCGTCTCGAACTGCTGCACCAGGTGGACAACCTGGCATCGTGCCGGGTTGCACAGAAGAGCCGGTACGACTTCGACAGCGTCCTGCCCGCGGCGCCGCCCTCCTTCCCCCGCGATGGCCACCTGCACATACGGCGCGCGAATGCCTGAGATTCCCCAGGCTTCTGCGGATCAGCCGAGGCTGCTCACGCCGTGAGGGTCTCGGGGCGTTCGACGAGGTGGCCGCGTTCGAAGCGGGCTCCGGCGCGCACGAGGGCAACGAGGTGGGGTGGCCACCTGGCACCTCGATGTGCACGGCAATCTGGTGGGTGAGCCGCAGCGCTTCTTCTGCGACCTCTCGGGCAGCACAGACTTGGGTCGGTTCTTGAGCCGCCCGGTGCGGCCGCGAGCCGTTCGGTGCAGCCACCTTGACGGGTCGCCCCATACGCGACGAGGCTCATGGGAGCGCTCCCGTAAGTCCGCAAGTCCCCGGTGACCGTTGCGAACCAGGAGTGAACCCATGAGACGTATCTCAACAGGCCTGGCTGTCTTACTTGTTGGCCTGGCCTCTCTGCTGAGCGCGCCGACGGCAGGTGCGGTGGAAGTGGCGGATGTTGCGGCGGATGCCGAACGGCACAGATCCGGCCTGTACGTCCCCGACGCCAACCCGGCGGCGTACCGCCAGGCTTCCGAGCTGGCCTGGGCGGGCCAACTCCGGGACGCGGCAGGCATCTTGACCATGGCACACACACCACAGGCGGTCTGGTACGGAGACCAGACCCCGGCCCAGGTCGAGCGCCAGATCCGCGAGGTGGCGCGCGACGCGGACCAGGACGACGCGCTGCCCATCTTCGCGCTCTACAACGTGCCCGGCCGTGACTGCTCCAACTACTCGGGCGGCGGCGCCTCCAACACGGCCGAGTACAAGGCGTGGATCGACGCGGTCGCGCGCGGCATCGGCAGCCGCGACGCGCTCGTCGTCCTCGAACCCGACTCCCTCGCCCTCGTTCCCGCCGACTGCGGCCAGGACGACGCCCAGGGCACACTCACCGCAGCTCGCTACACCGAGGTCAACTACGCGGTGGACAAGCTGGAACCGCTACGCGGCACCCGGGTGTACCTGGACACGGGCCACCCCGGCTGGCACACCGTCAACTCGATCGTCCCCCGCCTCCTCAAGGGCGGCGTCGCCCGCGCCTCGGGCTTCTACACCAACACCTCCAACTACCAGACCGACGACGCCAACTCCTGGTACGGCAAGCTGATTTCGTCCTGCCTCGCGTACGTGGACGGAGGCGGCGACGCGGCCAACTGCCCCAACCAGAGCTGGCCACGCGCCGACGCCCAGGCCTGGCTGGAGGAGAACGTACGCGTACCGCCCTCCCGTATGAAGCACTTTGTCACCGACTCAAGCCGCAACGGCCGGGGCCCGTGGACCCCGCCCCCGGGCAAGTACACGGACCCCCAGGACTGGTGCAACCCGCCCGACCGCGGCCTCGGCGCCCGCCCCACTCTCCGCACGGGCGACCCGCTCCACGACGCCCGACTGTGGATCAAGATCCCGGGCGAGTCGGACGGATTGTGCCTGCGCGGCACGGAGGGTCCGGAGGACCCGGAGCGCGGGATGGTCGATCCGGACGCGGGGGACTGGTTCCCCGAACAGGCCTTGGAACTGGTGCGGTTGGCCAATCCGCCGATTCTGGGCGGAGGGTGACGGGGCCGGGAGTTCTGCTGAGGGCGGGCCCGCCTGTCGGCGGCGCCCGCTGCTCAGGCATCCGAGCAATTCGGTCGACTCGGGGCACTTTGCCGCCAACCGTGGACAACTGAGCCACGGTGTCGCCCGGTTCGAACTACACAGGAAGGTCCGAACGCTCTTGCCTGACGGGAGGACCGGCCGGTGGTGCTGACGATCAACGTGGCGTTTCTGCTCGCTGTGATCATCGTCGTACGACTGCGTCGCCGAACGCAGGCCAGAAGCAGGAACGACGAGAAACTGACCGTGGTCATTGTGCTGGTCTTCGGCGTGCTGATCGCCCCGACAGAGTTCGGTCAGGGCATCCGAGATGTCCTGGGCCAACTCGTGGACGGAATTTCGCAGTCGGGGCGATGAGCTCCGCACGGCCGAAGCCGCAGGGTGCCAGGCAGGATCGGAACCACCCCAGGCAGTCGCCACAGGATGCTCCAGGTCGGCCAGAGACTTCCGGGAGCGGCGGGTCCCGGTGACCTCACAATGGGTCCCGTGGCCCATGTTCCGATCGCTCGTCATCTGCTCCGCGCCAGGGATCTCGCGGACGTCCGCTACTCCGAGGCACTCGCTGTGGCCGACATGGCCGCGGTCGCCGCGCTGTCCCCTGCCCACTTCAGCCGCTGCTTCAAGGCCGCGTCCGGCGAATCCCCAAGTGAGTGATCAGGTCCGGGGTGCTGTTCGGCCCCGGGACAGAAGCCGTCGCGCCACCATGTGCGTCCCGGCCGTGGCCGCAGCAGCCAACGCCAGCCCCTGCACCGCGTCGCGTGGCCGCGTGGGACGCAGGACACCGGCTTGCCGCAGTCGGCCGCGAGCCCACAACGTGAAGGGGATGACCACCAGCGGTGAGGTGACCGAACCAGGCGTGTATCCACGGATGGCAGTGGCCTGGGCCAGATGCACCAGGGCGTGCAGCCCGAATCCGTTGAGAGCCCCTTGGTAGAAACCGGAGTGTCCACCAGTGCGGTGTCCGGCAGCAGCAGCGGTGGCTACCACCACGCCCATCCCGGCGACGGCCGTTGCGAACTCGCGCCCGTCCATGGATTCCAGCCGCTGCCACATCCGTTCTGGCACTTGTGGAAAGCGCTGCCGCAGCTCGGGGACTCGCTCTCGGGTCCAGCCCGGCACCGTGGCCACCTCCTCCAGATCATGCACCACCCACGCAGCCAGCAGCCCGAAGGTCACGCCGGCCCCGATCCGTCCGCCACCATCGCCCGCCTCATATCCGCTCATAGGCGAGAATTCTGTCAGCATGCATCACGTACGCCCGGAGAGTCCCTGGCCGCCGAGATTGGCGTTGCTACGTCACCGTCAGCTCAACGACCAACTCATCCAGGCTGTTTGACTGCCAATCGAAGGTGTCGGTCCCCTTCGGAGGATCCCCGGCTGGTCGCTGAATGTAAGCGGTTCGCATTCCTGCCGCCTGCGCTCCACGGAGGTCCCAGGCGTGGGCTGCGACCTTCAGCACGCGCTCCGGTGGACACCCTGCCGCGTCGATCGCAAGCTGGTAGACCTCCGGTGCGGGCTTGTAGGCCCGGGCGTCTTCGGCGGACAGGGCTTGGTGCCAGCGCAGCCCAGCGTATGCGTTGAGACGGAGCAGGGTCGCGCGACTTGCGTTGGAGAGTCCCAGCACAGGAAAACGCCGCGTGAGGCGCTCGAGTCCGGCGAGGGAGTCGTTCCAGGGTTTCAGGCGTTGACTTGCGGTAGCCAGTCGCTCGATGGCCTCCGGGTCGGTCAGCCCGGCACAGTCGGCTACGCGTTGAGCTGCCTCGCGGTCGATGATCTCGGTGTTGGCGTATGCCCGGCTTTGTTCCTCGATACGTCGCTGCTCGTGCTCGACATGTTCTTGCCACACGGTGAGCAGCTGGTCGACCGACGAGTCGTCGGCCGCGGGCACCGCATCGCGAATGGCCGCTCGAAGTCCTCCTGGCTCGTCGACCATCGTTCCGAGGACGTCGAAGACGACGACCTCGATGTCCCATGCATCGGCCATCCGGTGGTCTCCTGCTGACGGGGTACGGACGTCGAAATAGCCTGCCACATTGGAACTCCGCTGTGGAGGGCCGCACTTGGGCCGCCGTACCGGCGGAAGGAGACGAGCCGGGACGTTCGCTCGCAGCAGGTCACGTCCACTCGAGAGAGGTACCGGTCGCGGAAATGTGACAGTGAGGGGGCGATCTGTCACATTCCCTGACTCGCCTGCCGGTGGGTAGCCGGGCGGCATTCGCGGAAGTGCCGTACCGACGACCGGCGGGGTGGTTGTCGGGACAGTCCCACGCGGGCGCGTACCGCTCAATTCGTGCAGGCATCGCGAGTGCCGTGTCCCCTGTCCTGCGAAAAGCGTGAACAGGCAGGGGGAGGATGTCCTTCAGGCGCTCAGACGAGCGCCTCGTGAACACGAGGGGGAGACGTGCTCACGGTGTGCGACTCAACACCGCCGTGCCTACCACTGCGCCCAGAGCTCAGTCCACGTCGTCGCGGCCAGCCCGCCGTACGCCACGCCCATGGCCGCGACCGGCCTCCCAACGTGAGCGGCAATCAGCCACTGCAACCCGCACGCACCCACCCATCCGCGATCCCATCCCCCCGTGGACGGCATCTCGCAGTCGGGGCAGTGAGCTCTGCCCGTCCGAAGCGGACCCTGCCGGGGCTCCGCGAGCAGGTCCTCCTGCACGGCGGCCGGCGATCAAGACGGCTTCAACAACCTGTCCACCGCGCGCCCGAACATCCACCGGGCCACCCCATCGGGGACGCGGCAGCGGCACAGCGGGAGCCGGCTAGCCGGCAGCCCGCCAGCCGAGCGCCGGGCCAAGTCGGGTCGCGATGTCCGTCAGGATCTGGACGTAGTCCTCGTGGTCGAAGGTGAACGGCAGGGCGAACGCGACCTCGTCGATCTCGCGGAACGCGGCGTGTGCGTAGAGCTGCTCGGCAATCTGCTCGGAGGTGCCGACCAGGTCGGGGGCGAACATCAGACGCGCCGGCCCCTGTGGCGCGACGGTGCGCGGCAGCCGCTTGCGGGCGTACTCCTCGTACTTCGCGCGCTGTTCGGGCGAGGCGCCGTCCGTGGGGATGACGACGAGTCCCTGCGACACACGGGCGCGGTCGCCGTCGGGATGGTGAGCCCGGAAGGCGCGTATGTGCGAGAGCTGGACCTGCGCGAAGTCCTCCGACTCCTGCGCCTTCACCACGCTGCTGGTCAGGAAGTTCATCTCGTGCTCCCCGGCCCACCGGGCCGAACTCAGGCTGCCGCCGCCGTACCACATGCGGCGGCCCAGGCCGGAGGCGTGCGGCTGGACGCGGTCCGAGAACACCTCGAAGCCCTGGACGCCGCTGAAGTCGGTGGCCGGCTTCCCGCGTACGAAGTCCAGCAGCCGGCGCACGCGCTCGTAGCTGAAGTCCTCGGCGTCCGCGGTGTCCGGGTAGAGCGCTTCCCTGACCTGGTCGTAGTGCATCGGCGGGCCGACGCTGACCCCCGGATTCACGCGGCCCCCGGACAGGATGTCGACCGTCGCCAGGTCCTCGGCCAGGCGCAGCGGGTTCTCCCAGCCCACCGGGATCACGGCGGTGCCGAGTTCGATGCGGCGGGTGCGCTGCGAGGCCGCCGCCAGGACGGCCACCGGGGAGGAGATGCCGTACTGCAGATGGCGATGACGCAACCATGCGCTGTCGAAGCCGAGTTGCTCACCGAACTCGATGATCTCGAGCGTCGACTCATGGCCCCGGCGGGGATCGTCCCCGTCGAACAAGCCGATGGTCAGGAAGCCCAGCTTCCGCAGGGGCTGTGAGGGCAGAGGCACAGGGCTCCTCCATCGTCCGCGGCAGCTTCGGCCGCACCGGCGTTGATCCGATTGTCGCAGGCGCCGGCGGACACTCCTTGGAAGGCGCGGAGGTAGAGGTCGACCTGGACCGGCTGACTGAGCGTCGCGGCGGCGTCGAGGGAGTCGGCGTGACGGTGGCGAGGCGGGCGAGTTTCTGGCCCCCGGGGAACACGCTCTCGTTCTTGCTGGACGCGGAGGCCGTCACGAGGCCTTGGCGAGGCTGTCGAGCACGCGTGAGTCGAAGTATTCCTCGATCCGTGCCACGAGCCCGTCGGAATCGATCTCCAGCCGCATCATCGCCGGCATCCGGAAGCGGCCTCCGGAGTGGAGTGCTGCGGTCAGCGTGTACTGCAGGAACGCCTGCGAGCCGACTGTCGTGATACGTCGGTCCTCGTAACTGCGGCTCGTCGAGAGGGCACAGAGGTGACCGAGCATCGCAGTCATGTCATGGACGTCCTGCTCGATCTCGTCGAAGTTGTGCCAGGTGAGCGCGCCGGGCGCGAAGCAGCGGCGCACCTCGTCCATGTCGCCTTTCTCGATCGCGGCCAGCAAGGTGCTCACCACGCTGAAGTCCGTGGGGTCCGCTTCTTCGCTCGACATCTCTCTCCTCGGTTGTCTCGGCCACGTAGTGCGGCAATGCGTCCTGAACTTGGGTCCAGCTCCTCATGTGGCTCGGGCTCAGCGCCGAGCCTCGGCCACCCGGCCTGTGCGGGCCCGCTCGGCGCGGTACTCGGCGAACTGCTGGAGTGCGGACGGATTGCCGATCGAGCCGCGGTCGGCCACCTGCTCGATCTCGGCGCCCTGCAGGAATGGAGCGAGCGCCTCCGGTATGTCGTCAGACAGCCTTCAGGAGCCAACGCGGCAACGGCGTGAGTCATGCGAACCTCCGGCGAAGGGTCTAGGGGGCGATCAACTTCGACTCTTCGCCGGGGGTCCTTGTCTGGTCGGCTCGCGCCGCGCTGATGCATCCCTGCTGCTGCCTCAGCCGGTGAGCTGCATCTGCATCTGCAGTTGCAGCAGCTCCTCGACGTGCCGGATCTCGACGATCCGGCCGTCGACCACCCGCGCGAGGTCGATGCCGGAGCAGGTCACCTCACGGCCGGTCGCGGGCACTCCGAACCAAGGGCCGGTGTGGGTCGCTGTGATCACCCACTGGGAGACGACCCAGCCGTCGTCTGTCTCGGCCTGGTAGACGATCTCGTGGTGAGGGTTGGTGAACCCGTCGCGCATGGCAGCGACCATTCCCTTCATCCCCTCGATCGCCGAGGGAGCCCCTGGGGGCAGGTTGTGGTCGATGAGATCGGGCGAGACCAGGGTGTCCAGCGCAGCGATGTCGCCCGCGTCGAAGGCGGCGAATACGCGAGTAGGGACATCGCGGGCGGAAGTGGGTTGGCTGTTCATCAGGGGGTTTCCTCTCACCTCGGTGTGTCGGCTTTCGAAGTTGGTCAGGCTGTGGGGTTGGGGTAGAAGGCATTGATTTCGGCCAGGACGCGGTCGGGTGCTTCGTGGAGGAGGAAGTGTCCGGCGCCGGGGACGTCGGCGGAGGTGGCGTGGGGGGCGGCGTCCTGGAGGGGCGGCAGGACCATGTCGGCGAGGCCGGCCTGGGTGATCATGCGGACCGGGATGGTCAGCGGGGTCTCCTGCAGCTTGGTGTTGTCGGCCTCGTCCTGGGTCTCGGTCCGGTAGAGCTCGAAGCCGGCGTGCAGGACCTGGGGACGGGAGAACAGCCGGACGAACTCGGCCAGTTCGTCGTCGGAGATGTTCTCGCCGGCGGTCTTCATCCCCTGGAAGAAGTGGGTGAGGAAGGTCTCGACCCGGCCGGTGACCAGTTCCTCGGCGAGCGGGTTCTGCTTGTTGAAGGAGAAGTGCCAGAACATCGACTCGATGGCGGCGAACTTCAGGTTCTTGCCGGTCAGGCCGTAGTCCATGAGGAACAGGCCCGCCACCTGCTCGCGGTACTGGGCGGCCAGTGGGTAGGCGACGCTGACGCCGAAGTCGTGGGCGACGACGTGTACGTTCTCGTGGTGGCCGAGGTGGTTGAGGAGCTTGTGGACGTAGGTGGCCAGGGCCGTCTTGGCCCTGGAGGGCGGGTTTCCGGTGGAGTCGCCCAGGCCCGGCAGGTCGATGGCGATGACGGTGCGGCCGGGCAGCAGTGAGGGCATGATCTGGCGGTACTCGTACCAGCTCTGCGGCCAGCCGTGCAGCAGCACCATGACCTGCGGGCCGTCGCCGCCGATGACGTAGTGCATCTGTACGTCGTCGATGGTGGCGGCCGCCCGGGGTGGGCGGTCAGACAGCGATGCCGCCGTCGACGTTCCAGCTGCTGCCCGTGACGAAGTGGGCTTCGGGGCCGGCGAGATAGGCGACGGCGCTGGCGATGTCGGCGGGCTCGGCGAAGTGGTCGAGCGGCATGAGCTGCTTCAGGGACTCCGCGTACGGGCCGGAGACAGGGGTCATGTCCGTAGCGGTGGGGCCGGGCTGCACGTTGTTGACGGTGATGCCGCGCGGACCGAGTTCGCGGGCCAGGCCGCGCGTGAGACCGGCGACGGCGGCCTTGCTCAGGGCATAGACGGTTGCGCCGGGGAAGGGAACACGGTCGACGATGACGCTGCCGATGTTGATGATGCGACCACCCTGGCCGAGGTGGGGAGCGGCGGCCTGGACGGCGTTGAACACGCCCCGGACGTTGACCGCGATCATCCGGTCGAACTCCTCCAGCGGGAAGTCCTCGATCGGCGCGGCGTGGGAGACGCCGGCGTTGTTGACGAGGATGTCCAGTCCGCCGAAATGCTCCGTGGTGCGGCCGACCGCGGCCCGGACGGCTTCGTGGTCGGAGTTGTCCGCCTGTATGGCCAGGGCGCCTGTGCCCTCGGCCACGGCGTCGGCCTGTTCCTTGGCGCTGGCGTAGGTGAAGGCGACCTGGGCGCCGTCGGCGGTCAGACGGTGCACGATCGCGGCACCGATGCCCCGAGAGCCGCCCGTGACCAGGGCGGTTTTGCCTTCGAGGGGCCGTACGCCGGACTGGGTGGTGCCGGGGACGAGCTGGGTGCTCATAAGGGGTCTCCGATGTCTTCAGCACTTCACTTACGAACCGAACCGATCGGTTACTATAACCACGATGACACTAACCTGAGCAACCACAAGATTCCTTCCGCGGCGGCGAACTTTTTCTCAAGGAGGCTTCGATGCCCAGCACCGGACGGCCCCGGTCCTTCGACACCGACGAGGCGCTGGAGGCGGCGATGCGGCTGTTCTGGGCCGAGGGCTACGAGGGCGCCTCGCTCGCCGCGCTGACCGAGGCCATGGGTATCAACCGGCGCAGCGTCTACGCCGCCTTCGGCAACAAGGAGGAGCTGTTCCGCAAGGCCGTCGACCGCTACGTGCAGGGCCCGGGAGCCTTCGTGGGCCCGGCTCTTGAGCTGCCCACCGCCCGGCAGGTGGCCGAGGCGATGCTGCACGGAGCCGTCAACGCCCACACCCTCCCCGGCTGCCCGCCCGGCTGCCTGCTGGTGCAGTCCGCGCTGGCCGCCGGCCCGGAAAGCGAACCGGTCCGTCGCGACCTGGCCGAACGCCGCGAGGCCGGGGTAGAGGCCCTGCGGGAGCGGTTCGAGAATGCCCAGGCCGAGGGCGACCTGCCCTCCACCGCCGACGCGGACTCCCTTGCTCGCTATGTGATCACCGTCGGGCAGGGCCTCGCCGTGCAGGCCGCCGGCGGCGCCAGCCGCGAGGACATGCACCGCGTCGCCGACCAGGCCCTCAGCACGTGGCCGAGCGCCTGAATCGACTACTCGGCCATGACCTGAACGCATGGCTGAAGCGCGCCGCGCCCGGGTTGCCCGGGTCGGCGGCGCGGGTCAGTCCTTGAGCGGCGTGACAGACGGCGACGCGGCCGGGCCGACCGGGGCGACCCCGTGACGTCAGACCGGGGCGACCCTGGTGATGTCAGCCGCTCACCGCCCGCAGCGCTCCGGGCCTGCGGCCGTTGAGGCGGTCGAGTGCGGTGGCCGTGGCCTCGTCGGCCGGGAAGTGCACCACCAGGCGCTGGCCCTCGTCCGAGAGTGCGAGCGTCTCGTACGACAGGCGGAGGCGGCCTGCCTCGGGGTGGTCGACGAGTTCGGTCCCGAACCGGTTGGGCAGGGCCGGAACGGCGAGCCGATCGCTGAACGGTGCTCCCACCGTCGCGGTCAACTCCTCGGCCAGGGCGGCCACATACGGGTCGTGCGGCGAGGCCTCGTTGCGCAGATGGGCGACCTGCTCGTCGGCCAGCCTGTCCCATCCCGGGTACACCGCGCGTGCCCGGGCATCGGTGAACAGATACCGCATCATGTTGGGCGGGTCGCCGTCGAGCAGGCCGAGCGGGCGGGCGTACCGCTCATAGCCCTGCGTGCAGGCCACGATGTCACCGATCCAGTTGAGCAGGAGGGCCGGTGCGGGCTCCAGGTGGTCGAGAAGCGCCTGGAAGGTGGCACGCACCGTACGTACCGGCGGTACGGTGACCGACTGACATACCGCCTTGGCATCGCCGTGGTCCTTGGCCAGCCGGTGCAACAGGAGACGGTCCGCGTGCGACAGGCGCAGGGCGTCGCCGAGGGCGCCGAGGACCTGGGGCGAGGGGTTGCGGTCGCGGCCCTGTTCGAGCCGGGTGAGGTACTCGACGCTGATGCCGGCGAGCGTGGCGAGCTCGGCCCGGCGAAGCCCCGGAGTGCGGCGGCGCAGGCCCGCGGGCAGACCCACCTCGGCGGGGGTGACGGCTTCACGGCGGGTGCGCAGGAAGGTGCCCAACTCGTTGTCGTTCACCTGTCGAACCGTACAACGCGTGCCGTCGCGGAGGATGGCCCTGCCACTACTACCCTTCGCCCGGCCTCCCTCACCCGCCTCGGGGCTCGCACGATGAAGCCATGAGCAATGACAACTCCGCGAACATCACCGCCGCTTCCGTCGCCGCGCTGCCGCTGTCCCCGGGCGACTGGGAACTCGACCCCCTTCACTCGGCGGTCAACTTCACCATCCGCCACCTCGGGATCGCCAAGGTGCGCGGCCGGTTCACCGAGTTCAAGACCGGGCTGTACATCGGTGAGACCGTCAACGACGTGCGGGTGACCGCCGAGATCGCTCTCGCCTCCATCGACACCGGGAACTCCGACCGCGACGCGCACACCCGCTCCGCCGAGCTGCTCGATGTGGAGAAGCGGCCGACGATGACGTTCCGCTCGACACGGGTGTCCGGAGAGGGCGAGGACTGGACGATGGCGGGGGACCTGACCATCGGGGACGTGACCCGCCCGGTCACGCTCGCCGTCGAGTTCGGAGGGGTGGTGGACCACCCTGCGGACCAGAGGAAGCACGCCGGGTTCGAGGCGACGGGTGAGATCCGGCGCAGCGACTTCGGGCTGGACTTCGGCGCCGGGCTTCTCGGCGATGTCGTCAAGCTTCACCTGGACATGCAGTTCGTCGGACCGCAGGGCCAAGACGGCTGACCGAGGACGGGCCGCGCCTCGCTGGGAGTCTCCGTGGGGCGCCGCCCGGCAAGCGGCCGACATCGTCATGGCCTGGCACGTTCCGTTCCTGCTCCGGTACGCCCACGCAGGGGCCGTGCCGACCACGGGCACGGTCCGCCAGGCTCAGGCCGCGTCGCCGCCAGCCCTCGTAAGTCACATCCATGGACACGACCGGACCCCCAACGTGAGCGGCGACCAGCCACCCTCAACCCGCACCCACCCCCTCAAACGTCCAGCAGATCCCGAGCCCGAACCACCGCCCCCGTCTCGAACGACCGATTCGCCGCCAGCCCCGTGACCAGGGACCGCGCCCCGTCCGTAGCGTCCGCCGCGCGTCCCAGGTCATCCGGGTCACCCGTCCGCGAGCCGAACAGGTCCGCCAGCATGCGGACGTCCCCGCCGCCGTGCCCGCCCTCGCCGGCCGCGACCTTCACTTCACGCGGCGGCTCCCAGAAGCGTCGCAGCAGCAGCTCCGTACGACCCGCCTCCTCGCCGACCGCCGAGCCGTGCATGACAGGGCTCGAGCCCTCCGACCCGACAGCGTCCGGGCGGACCCACGTCGTCTCCTCCACCAGCAGCTCCAGCCGGCCCGAACTCCCGTTGAACGAAACCCGGTAGCCCTCCCAAGGCGCGTACGCCGTCAGGTGGTACGTCAGGGTCGCGCCTGACGCGTACCGCACGAGTACCGCCATGTCGTCCTCGATGCTCACGCCGGGCCCGAAGACGTTCTGGTCGCGGTGGTAGCCGTCCTCCCCCTCGGCGTCGAGATACAGCGAGCGAAGCACGGGCGAGTCCGCGAGGCGTACGGCGAAGGGGTCGCCGTCGGCGGCGGGGGCGCCATGAGCCCGCGTATACGAGCGCGCAAGTCCTCGCCGCCGTCCCGCACTCTCCCCGTAGAAGAAGAGGCCGCCCTGCGCGAAGACCGTCTCGGGCGACGTCCCCAACCACCAGTTCACCAGGTCGAAATGGTGCGTCGCCTTGTGGACCATCAGGCCACCGGAGTTCGCCTTGTCCCGATGCCACCGCCGGAAGTAGTCCGCACCGTGCCGCAGATCGAGCAGCCACTCGAAGTGAACTGACCCCACCTCGCCGATCTCCCCGGCCGCAATGCACTGACGCACGGCCGAATGCACCGGGTTGTAGCGATAGTTGAAGGCGACCCGCACATCGCGGCCCGTGCGACGCTGGGCGTCCAGGATGCGCCGGGCCCGCGTGGCGTCCGTCGTCATCGGCTTCTCGGTGACCACGTCGCAGCCCGCCTCCAGAGCGCGCACGATGTACTGATCGTGCGTCCGATCCACGCTGCACACCACCACCAGGTCGACGCGCTCCTCACGAAGCATCAGCTCGAAGTCCTCGGCCGCGTACGCCGGTACGGGCTCCCGGCCAGGGTCGGCGGCCAGCCAGTCGTTGTGGACGGCCATGCGGTGCGCGTTGACATCGCAGAAGCCCACCAGCTCGATCCGGTCCGCGTAGGGACCGGCCAGCGCCTCGGTGAAGAGCCGGGCCCGCGCGCCAAGGCCCACCACCGCACAACGGCGGCGGCGACGTACGGTCTCAAGGCGTACGTTCTCAAGGGGCATAAAGGTCTCCGTTCGCTGGGTGTCGAGGGCGCCGGTGAAGATCCGTGACAGTTCCAGGGAAGTGGCGCACGGGGGCTTGTACGGACATCCGGACGATACCTAGGGTCGTTCTGCTCGCAAGCGCTTTCTGCCCGAGAGAGGTGACCCCACACATGCCCGGAAACAGGACAACGAGGTCCTGCATGACGGCCGCCGTGCTGGCACTCTGTGCGACGCTCACCAGCTGTACGGGATCCGGCGACTCGGTCGGCGGCGGCAAGGTCGTGCTCCGCTACACCTGGTGGGGCAACCCGGACCGGGCGGCCCGCACCGAGGAGGCCGTCGCGCTGTTCGAGGAACGGAACCCCGGCATCGACATCCAGACCTCGTTCTCGGGATACGAGCCGTACAAGCAGAAGCTGGCCACGCAGGCGGCCGGCGGCGACGCCCCCGACGTGATGCAGCTCGACTACCGCATGATCGACCAGTACGCCTCCGGTGGCGTCCTCCTCGACCTCGCGAAGCAGAAGTCCGCGCTCAGCACCGCCGACATCGACAAGGGCCTGCTGGCCACGGGCGTCGTGGACGGCAAGCAGTACGCGATTCCCCAGGCGCGCGGCACCGAGACGATGGCGTACGACGCGAAGCAGTGGAAGGCCTCGGGCGTCGAACTGCCCCGCGAGGGCTGGACCTGGAGCGACTGGGCCGACGCGATGCGCGCCCTCGCCAAGGAGACCGGCAAGCCCGGCGGCACCGACCCCGGCCAGAGCGAGGACTGCTTCGAGGTCTGGCTGCGTGGCCAGGGCAAGGAGCTCTACACCAAGGACCGCCAACTTGGCTTCACCGCCGACGACTTGACCAAGTGGTGGACCTTCACGGACAAGCTGCGCCGCGAGGGCGCCGTCTCGCCCGCCGAGGAGACCACCCAGATCGACGGCACGGTCGAGAACACCCCGCTGGGCCGCGGCAAGGCCATCTCCGACATGAACTGGGACGCGCCCGCCAGCGGCTTCCTCGCCCTTGTCCCCGGCGGAGTCAATCTCGCACCCATGCCGGCGGGTGAGGACGGCACGCCCGGCCAGTACTTCAAGCCGTCGATGTTCATGGGCGTCGCCGAGGCCTCCGAACACCCCAAGCAGGCCGCCCGGTTCATCGACTTCATGCTGAACGACATGGACGCGGCGAAGATCCTCGGCGCGACCCGCGGCATCCCCATCAACGCGACGATCCGCGAGGCGATCGGCCCCGAGCTGAAGGACTTCGACAAGACGATCGACGAGTACCAGGCCTCCGTGGACGGCGACCTCAACGCCCCGCCCCAGGCGCCCCCTTCGGGCGACAGCGCCCTGCAGACCACCTTCATGCGCGACTACGACCAGGTGTCGTACGAGCGGATGTCGCCCCGCGAGGCGGCCGAGGACTATGTCACCGAGGCGAAGGCGGAGCTGCGCTCATGACCACCACAGAGATGCCGACGGCCGCCTCACGAACCCGGCAGACCGCCACAGGAAAGAAGCCTCCGAGTCGCCAACGCGAGGGCGCCGCCTGGGTGTTCCTCTCCCCGTGGGTCCTCGGCGCGGCCGTGCTGACGCTGCTCCCGATGGCCGTCTCGCTCTATCTCTCCTTCACCGACTACGACTTGTTCAACCCGCCGCAGTGGGTGGGCCTGCGCAACTACACGCAGATGTTCACCGAGGACCCGCGCTACTGGCGTTCGGTCGTCGCGACCCTCACGTACGTCGTGATCGCTGTGCCCCTCCAACTCGGCCTTGCCCTGGTCGTCGCGCTCGCCCTGAAGTCCATGAAGCGAGGCCGGGGCTTCTACCGCTCCGCCTTCTACGCGCCCTCCCTGCTCGGCGCCTCCATGTCCATCGCCCTCGTATGGCGGGCGATCTTCAACGACGGCGGCACGGTCGACAACCTGCTGGGCACGGGCGGTTGGGTCAATCAACCCGGCTGGGCGCTGTTCGCCGTCGCGCTGCTGACGGTGTGGCAGTTCGGCGCGCCGATGGTCATCTTCCTGGCCGGACTCCAGCAGATCCCGGGGGAGTTGTACGAGGCGGCGGCCGTGGACGGGGCGAGTCGATGGCGGCAGTTCCTGTCCATCACCGTGCCGATGCTGTCCCCGGTGATCTTCTTCAACCTGGTGCTCCAGACCATCCAGGCCTTCCAGGTCTTCACACCCGCCTTCGCGATCAGCGCGGGCAAGGGCGGCCCGGCCGACTCCACGCTCTTCTACACCCTCTACCTCTACGACCGCGGCTTCGTCGCCTCGCACATGGGCTACGCCTCCGCGATGGCCTGGGTCCTGCTCCTCGTGATCGGCGCCGTCACGGCCGTACTGTTCCGGACCTCGCGCTCCTGGGTCTTCTACGCTTCCGAGGGGGACCGATGACCACCTCAACCGCCGCAACTCCCGCCGTCCGCAAGCCCCTTGCCTGGCGGCGCGTCGCTCTGCACGCCGGCTGTCTGGCCGCGCTGCTGGTGATGCTGTACCCGTTGGCGTGGCTGCTCGCGACCTCCGTCAAGCCCGCCGACGAGGTGATCGCCAGCCTCAACCTGCTGCCCAGCAGCCTGGAATGGTCCAACTACTCGACCGCTCTGGAGGGCGTCAACGAAGTCTCGGTGTGGCAGCTGCTCGGCAACTCCCTGTTCATCGCGGGCGGCGCCGTCATCGGCAACGTACTGAGCTGTTCCCTGGCCGCGTACGCCTTCGCGCGTCTGCGTTTCCGCTTCCGCGGGCCGCTGTTCGCGTTCATGATCGCGACGATCATGCTGCCGCACCACGCCGTACTGATCCCGCAGTACATCATCTTCAACCAGCTCGGCATGGTGAACACGTACTGGCCGCTGATCCTGCCCAAGTTCCTTGCCACGGAGGCGTTCTTCGTCTTCCTCATCGTGCAGTTCATGCGGGGGCTGCCGCGTGAACTGGAGGAGGCGGCACGGATCGACGGCGCCGGGCCGTTCCGCAGCTTCTTCAGCGTCATCCTGCCGCTGACCCGGCCCGCGCTGATCACCACAGCGATCTTCACCTTCATCTGGACCTGGAACGACTTCTTCACCCAGCTGATCTATCTCTTCTCGCCCGAGAAGTTCACGCTCACGCTGGCACTCCGGCAGTTCGTGGACGCCTCCAGCCAGTCGGCCTTCGGCCCGATGTTCGCGATGTCGGTGATCGCGCTGCTGCCGATCGTGCTGTTCTTCCTTGCCTTCCAGCGCTTCCTGGTCGAGGGCATGGCGAACTCCGGGATCAAGGGATGAGCGCCGGGCAGGCCCGCGAGACGGGCGAGATCTTCGGACCGCGGATGACGCTGTTCGCGGATGTGCTGAGTGTGGGCATCTGTACGGCGCTGGTGTCGCTGCCGGTCGTCACGCTGCCGGCGGCTCTGTCGACGGCGTGCGCGGTGCTGCGTGGCACGCGCGAGGACCAACCCGCCACGGCGGGACGGTACTTGGCGGTGCTGCGGCAACGGCTGCGGGCCGGGGACCTCGCGGCCGGTGCGCTGTCCGCGGTGGGCGTGCTGCTGGTGCTGGCCGACCTGGCGCTGGCCCGGGCGGGCCTGCCGGGCGCGCCGCTCTTCGCCGCCGTCGCCGCGCTCATCGGTACGTACGCCACTGTCGTCGCCCTGCGCGCCTGCGCCCGCCCCGAGTCCCTCACCGACTGGCGCGCGGCGGTGCGCGAGGCGGCCCGGGACTCCGTACGGGATGTGGGCGGCAGCGGTCTCGTACTCCTGGCCCTGGCGGCGGCAGCGCTGTGTGCGTGGATGCTGCTGCCGCTGGCGTTCCTGGCGCCGGGGCCGCTGGCGCTGGCGCTGACGGCGATCGACGTACGACTGTCCGGGCGGGCCTGAGAGGACCCGCATCCGTCAGGTGATGGCCAAGCCGTACTTCTCGCTGACCCGGTGGATCTCCTCCACCGGGTACGGCGTCTGTCTGCTCTCGTCGTGGAACGTGCGGTTGAAGCCCGACACCACCGCGGCCAGCGGTGCCCAGCGGGCGATGACCGCCGCCGCCGCGTCGGGGATTCCCGTGAGGCGCTCACCCCGGGTGCAGGCGCGCACCGCCGCCTCGCGCTCCTCCCGCTCGTAGTCGTACAGGTCCTTGAGCAGCCAGTTCACCAGCCAGGTCATCGTGTAGGCGCGGTCGTAGGCGCGGTGCCGGTCGTAGAAGGCGGCGTGGCTCGGCGACAGGTCGAAGCGGGAGGAGAGTGCGAGGCCGAAGTCGGTGAAGTACAGGCGCCGGCCGTCGGTGAGGATGTTCTGGAAGTGGGCGTCGAAGTGCAGGAGCCCGCGCGCGTTCATGAAGGAGACGCCCACTTCCAGTTCCCGCTCCACCAGGGAGCAGGCCTCGTTCGCGTCCTCCGTGCGCATCCGTTCGCCCAGCCAGGTGTGCAGGGTCTGCGGGATGTACTCCAGGAACAGCGCGACGCTCGCCGATGACCGACCGAGGGCCTCGATCCGGTGGCGTACCTCCGGACCACCTCCCCAGTAGGCGACGGCCCGGTCCACATCGGCCAGGTCCTCGGGAAGGGGCTGCGCCGGGTCCGGCAGCACGCGCCAGTGGTACATCAACGGGAAGCCCTGGTACTCGTCCCCGAGCACCCAGTTGGTGGTCATGATGTGCACGGCGAGCTCCCGCCAGATCCCGAAGCCCGCCCCGCCGATGGCGCCGATGCCGTACTGACAGAAGGCGGGCAGCCCGAACAGGTTCGCCGTGGACCGGACGTTCTCCGGCAGCGCCTCCAGGTCGGTGAGCGGCACCCGCTTCACGAACACGGGGCGTCCGGCGACCTCCATCAGCACCGACTGCCCGCCGATGCCGGAGCCCAACGGCACGGCGGCGTCCACCAGTTCACGCAGTCGGTGATCATTGCACAGGGCGAGCGTTGTGGAGACGGCGCTGTGGGCGGCCAGTCGCGCTCCGCGTGACATGTCAGGGGACTCTGTCTCCGCCATTACCGCGCCCACCCGTCTCCTGGCATGACCGCCACCCTACGTAACGGCCATTCGGCCGCCCGGACCCCTCCCCATTCGCCCCCCTCCGCGCTGCGCACCTGACCGACCCGCGTTAATTTGTTCGTGTTTCTGCTGTTTTCCGGCTGGTTTTCTTCAGGCTGGGGGTGAAGGGTCGACGATGCCCAAGACCTTGCACGTCCCGCTCGTCGATGCCGAGCGGCGCCACCCGCCGGCGCGGGCCCGCACCGCGCGGCGCTTCGGCGGTCAGAGCGGGCTCGCGCTCGTGGCGGGCGCCTTCACGCTCGCTCAACTGACGCTCGTACGCCCCGGGTTGGGCCTCGGCTGGGACGAGGTGGTGTACGTCAGTCAGGTCAGCCCGGAGGCTCCGGCGGCGTTCTTCAGCGCGCCGCGCGCCCGCGGCATCTCGCTGCTGGCCGCGCCCGTCGCCTCGTGGTCGACGTCCACGGAACTGCTGCGGGTCTATCTGGCACTGCTGTCCGGACTCGGCCTGTTCCTCGCGCTGCGCGCCTGGCGGGGACTGTTCCCCCTGCGCGTGCTGGCCCTGGCGGGCGCGCTGTTCGCGACGCTGTGGGTGACCCTCTTCTACGGCCCGCAGGTCATGCCCAACTACTGGGTCGCGATCGGTGCCCTGGCGGGTGTCGGATACTTCCTGCGCGCCCAGGCGGACAGCTTCGACCGGGCGGCGCTGTGGGGCGTGGGCCTGAGCGCGGCGCTGATGGCGTGGATGCGGCCCACCGACGCGGTCTGGGTGACCCTGCCGCTGCTCGCCCTGCTGGTGTGCGTGCGCCGTTGGCGGCGATGGCCACTGCTCCTGTCGCTCGTCATGGGGCTGGCGGCCGGGGCGGCCGAGTGGGTCGTCGAGGCGTACGTCGCTTATGGCGGCCTGAGGCAGCGGCTGGCCGACGCCTCCCTGGTCCAGGGCGGCCTTGGCTGGAACCTCGCCGTCGACGACCAGTTGCGCTCCCTGGCCGGCCGTACGCTGTGCCGCCCGTGCACCGCGCCGTGGCCGCACCCGGCGGTGATGATCTGGTGGTTCGTGCTCCCCCTGCTCGCCGCCCTCGGCCTGGCGGTCGCCGTCCGGGCCCGCCGGACCGCCGCCACCCTCCTGCCCCTGGCCTGCGCCGCGACGGCCGCCTTCCCGTACCTGTTCCTGATCGGATACGCGGCGCCACGCTTCCTGCTGCCCGCCTACGCACTGCTGGCGCTCCCGGTCGCGGGCGCGCTCGTCCACCTGGTGACCCCGCGGAGCCGACGGTGGCGGAAGGTGGCCGTGTCCCTGGTGGCGTTCGGTCTCGCCGGGCACCTCGTGATCCAGTACGCGGTGCTGAACCACGTCGTGGACGGCACCTACGCCGCCCGCCGCGACTGGGCCCGCACGGCAGCGGAGCTGCACCGGCTCGGCGTACGGCCGCCGTGCCTGCTGACCGGGTACGAGGCCATCCCGATCGCCTTCTACACCGGGTGCGCCTCCGCCCAGACCTCCGGCAACAACGCCAACACCACGCGGGCGGAGATCGTGCGGACCGCCGGGCGGTTGCCGGTCGCCGTCCTCACCACGCAGGGAGGCCAACCGCCCGCGTACGCCCGCACCTGGCAGCCTCACCGGATCGCTGATGTGCGGATCTATGTGGCACCCGCCGTGCACGGCGAGCGGGGCGGCAACCGGGCGACAGCGCGCATAGCTGGTCTCACCCGGGGTACGTGGGAAACCCCGTCCCGAACCGCAACGCACTGATGAGGAGGAAGGCCATGATCGCCATCCCCGAGGCAGTGCTCACGGCCGCCGCGCAGGACGCTCTGCGCGATCTCAAGCGCCACCGTTACGACCCGTCGGCCCTGGACACCCTGATCGCCTGCGATGTCCTCGTGCCCCTGCCCGACGACATCGCCACGCGTGACGCCCAGGACAGCGGCCTCCTGACCCTCCCCGTACTCGAGTACCCGCCGGGAACCCAGGCCGTGGTGGCCTTCACCTGCGAGGAAAGGCTCTCGGACGCCTTCCCCGAGATCTACTGCTACCGCCAGCTGCAACTCGAGGTCCTGGCGGTCAACTGGCCCACCGAAACCGACCTCACCCTGGCCATCGACCTCGGCCACCCGGACGCGGTCACCTTCACCTCGGAGGCCGTACGCAGCGTGCTCTCCCATTGCCAGAGGTAACAGAGGTAACTAGGTGACGAGCCGGAGGACGTCGGCCAGGCCCCGGTCGCCGGTGCGGTTCTCGGCCGGGAGGATGTAGGTCCGTAGGCCGCAGGCGGTCGCGCCGCCGTCGCGGACCGGGTTGTCGCCGACCATGAGAGTTGCGCGGGGGTCGACGCCCAGGTCTGCGCAGGCCTTGAGGAAGAGCTGGGGGTCGGGCTTTTCGCGGCCCTGCTCATAGGAGATGACACAGGCGTCGATCAGGTCGTCCAGGGCGTGCTGGGCAAGGTGGGTCCGCAGGTCCCAGGCGAAGTCGCTCACGATGCCGATGCGCAGTCCGCGAGCGCGGAGGCTGCGCAGGGTGGGCGCGGTGTCGGGGTAGGGGAGCCAGGCGTCCGGCGCGGTGAGTTCCCGGTAGGCCGCCTCCTCCACGCCTCGTAGGAAGTCGACGTGACCCCACCATCCCCGCATGGCGTCGCGATGCCGTTCGGGAGACAGGTCCCGGCCCTCCTGGAGGGCGGCGACCGCGGGCAGCCGGAACGCGGTGCGCAGTTGCCGGGAGATCTCGGCCACGGCGCCCTGCTCGTGCAGCAGAGCGAGGCGGCCGGTGGCTGTGCCGATCCGGCGCAGCCATGTCTCGAGGTCGATCATCTGGAAGATCGTGTTGCTGAAGTCGAACAGCACGGCTTCGACCCGCGGTACGGGATCGGCCATCTCGGTGGCGGTGAGCCGATAGGCGCTGGGAGTTTCGAACAGGGTCTGTATCACGGGGAGGGTTCTCCGGGGTCGACTGTCTCGACGGGGACTCCCAGCTCGCGGATGGCCGCGAGCTCCGCGTCGGGGGCGCCGGTGTCGGTGATGACGGTCTGGTAGTCGGCCGCGGTGCCGTACGCGTAGGTGGCGGCCTTGCCGAATTTCGAGTGGTCCACGAGGAGTACGGCCCGCTCGGCGGAGGCGAGCATGGCCAGCTTGACCTCGGCGTACTCGTTCAGGGGGTGGAAGAGCTCGCCCGAGAGGACGGCGGTGGCGGACATCAGGGCGAGATCGGCACGTATGCCGGACAGGGCGCGGGTGACCGCGGGACCCGTACAGGAGTTGAAGTCGCCGTGATAGCGCCCGCCGAGCAGGGTGACGTCCACGCCGGAGGCCGTTCCCAGGCGTTGCGCCAGGCCCACCGAGTTGGTGACGACGGTGAGTTGGTCGAGCTCCGCGAGGGCGGGGGCGAGGGGGAAGAGGGTGGTGGAGTCGTCCATGAGTACCGTGCTGCCCGGCCTGATCCGGGCGACGGCCGCCGCGCACAACGCGGCCTTGGCCGAGTGCTCGGTGCTCTCGCGGAAACGGGTGGCCGTCTCCATGGTGAGCGCGGGGAAGGCGACGGCCCGGCCGCGTTCCTTGCGGAGCAGGTGACGCTGGGCCAGGTCGTCGAGGTCGCGGTGCATCGTCATCAAGCTGACGTCGAACCGGTCGGCGAGGTCGTCGATGCGTGTCTCGCCGTGTTCGGCGACGTGTCGCAGGACGGCCTGACGCCGCTCCTCGACCGCGGCCTGCGACGACCGTGTCCTGGCGGGCACTGCGGCTCTCCTTCCATCCATGTCCTGCGTCCGTCGCGCTTCTGCCGACGGACTGACGGACCAGGGCCTGCACAGCGCTGCGGTCACGGCGTTCACGGCCAGTGCGGTCGGGCTCCTCCACGAAGCTTCAAACTCGAAGTTTCGCATACGCGGCGGGAGGGACCGGCGCCTGCGCGGCCGTCGCCCAGAGCACCCGCACACCGCTAGAGAGCTTCCAGAGTGACCAGGACCTTGACGTGTTCCGGTTGGAGGGAGGCGGCGAAGGCCTTGCCGGCGTCCTCCAGTCCGTACGTGGCGGTGACGACCTCGTCGACGTCGATGGTGCCCGAGGAGATGAGGGAGATGGCGGTGCGGTAGTCCTCGGCGGTGTACATCAGGGTGCCTTCGATACGGATCTCCCGGTCCTGGACCAGGTCGAGGCGGATCGGAGTCGGGCCGCCGGCGCCCACGCCCACCACGACGATGTGACCGCCCTTGGCGACCAGGCCGGTCGCCTGGGCCATGGACTGCTCCCGGGCCACGCAGTCGAAGACGACATCGACCGGACCGCCGAGCGCCGCGTGGACCTGCTCGACCAGGTCGGGGGCGTCGGCGGGCAGGGCTGTGTCGGCGCCGAGGCGCAGCGCCCGTTCCCGTTTGCCGTCCATGAGGTCCGTGACGGCGATCCGGGCGGCGCCCGCGTGCCGGGCGGCGATGAGGGTGAACAGGCCGATGGGCCCGGCGCCGAGGACGACGACGGTACGTCCGGTGAGGTCACCGGCCTTCGCCACGGCGTGCACCGGGGTGGCCAGCGGTTCGACGAGAGCCGCCTCGATGTCGGTCATGCCGCCGGGGACGCGATGGACGCGGGCGGCGGGGATGGTGAACAGGTCCGCCATGGCGCCGGGGGTCTGGCAGCCGAAGACCTTCAGCTCCTGGCAGATGTTGTAGCGGCCGGAGCGGCACTGGAAGCACTGGCCGCAGTAGAGGTTCGGCTCGATGAGCACCCGGTCGCCGGAGGCGAAGTCCTCGACGCCCGCACCCACGGAGGCGATGACACCGACTGCCTCGTGTCCGGGACGGTAGGGCAGGTCGATGAACGGGTGATGCCCGAGGGCGGCATGGGTGTCGGAGCCGCACACGCCGACCACGGTGGTACGGACGAGGAGTTCACCGGCGCCGGGCACGGGGGCGTCCGTCCGTTCGATCTGGATGTCGTCGATCGACCGGACGAGTACGCGGCGGATCTGCTGGTTCATGGGGGTGGGGTTCCGTTCGGGTCGGGTGCTCACTTCACGGCTCCCAGGGACAGGCCGCGGACGAGTTTGTCCTGGGCGGCGAAGCCGGCGATGAGGACCGGCAGGGAGACCAGGGTGGCCGCCGCGCACAGCCGGGCCAGGAAGAGGCCTTCGTTGGTGATGAAGCCGACCAGGAACACCGGGGCGGTGGAGGCCTGGGTGGCGGTGAGGTTGACGGCGAACATGAACTCGTTCCAGCTGAAGATGAAGCAGATCAGCGAGGTGGCGGCGAGTCCGGGCATGGCGATGGGGGCGACGACCCGCCACAGCACGGTGAGCAGGTTGGCCCCGTCCATCTCGGCGGCTTCCAGGATCTCCTTGGGGACCTCGGCGAGGAACGAGCGCATCATCCACACCGCGATCGGCAGGTTCATCGCGGTGTACAGGACGATCAGCGTCCAGACGTTGTCCAGCATCCCGACCTCTTTGACGATCATGTAGACCGGGAGCAGGGCCGCGATGGCCGGCAGGAACTTCGTGGACAGGAAGAAGAACATCACGTCGGTCCACTTCTCGACCGGCTTGATGGACAGCGCGTAGGCCGTCGGCACCGCCAGGGCGAGCACCAGCAGGGTGGAAATGACGCTGGCCATGGCCGAGTTGAGGAGGAAGGGGGTGATGTCCCGGCTGAACAGCGTTTCGTACTGGTCGAAGGTGAGCGGGGCGAACGGGGTGGGCGGGTTGGTCGCCGCGTCGGCCTCCTGGTGGAAGGAGGTGAGCACCATCCACGCCACCGGCGCGAAGAACGCCAGGGTGGCGAGCCAGGCGACGAAGGTCCACAGGGGCGAAAGACCCTGCGCACCGCCGTGGTCGCCCTGCTTGTCGTGACGACGGACGAGCTTCCTGACTTTCGCTCCAGGGGCGGCGACTGCTGCGTGAGCGGTCATCGGGATATCTCCTCACGGAACAGCGACGCGATGGTGCGCAGCGCGAACGTCGCGATCACGATCGAGCCGAGTACGACGACGACACCGGCGGCGGCCGCCTCGCCGTACTCGTACTTGCGGAACATGGTCAGGTAGATCTCGTAGGGCAGGTTGGTCGTCTGGGAGCCGGGGCCGCCCTGGGTGATGGTGTAGACCGCGTCGAAGGTCTGCACGACGTAGATCGTGCCGAGCAGGATGCCCAGCTCCAGGTACTGGCGCAGGTGCGGCAGCGTGATGAAGCGGAAGGTCGCCATGGCCGACGCACCGTCGACGCGGGCCGCCTCCAGGACGTCGCCGGGCTGCGCCTGTAGGCCGGCCAGCAGGATCAGCATCATGAACGGCGTCCACTGCCAGACCAGTGAGAGCACCACCGCCGGCATCGGGTAGGAGGAGATCCAGTCGATGGTGGGGCCGTTGTCGGCGCCGAAGAGGCGGTATACGGCGTTGAGGGTGCCGTTGAGCAGGCCGTAGTCGGGGTTGTAGATGGCGTGCTTCCACAGCAGCGCCGAGGCGACCGGCATGACGAGGAACGGCGCGATGAGCAGGGTGCGCGCCAGCCCGCGGCCGACGAACCTGCGGTCGAGCAGCATGGCGAGGCCGAGGCCGAGGACCACGCTGATGAGGACCACCGACGCGGTGAGCACGACGGTGTTGAGCACTGCCGAGCGCAGCCGCTCGTCGGTGAAGACGAACGTGAAGTTGGACAGGCCGACGAAGTGCCTCTCGCCCGGCTTGAGGATGTTCCACTGGAAGGTGGAGATGACGAGCGTTGCCATGAACGGCAGTTGGGTGACGACGATCGTGAAGATCAGCGCCGGCAGCAGGGGGATGCGCCGCCGCCACTTGCCGGCGCCGGTGGGCTTTCGCCGACGGACGGGCCGTGGCTGTGTCTTCGGTGTACCGGGCGTACCGGATGTCTCGATGAGCGTGGTCATGAAACTTTCCTCTGCCAGTGATGGCCGGGGTAGGGGAGCGGTGCCCGGCCGGCCGACGGGACGGCCGACCGGGCAGGGAAGGTCACCGGTAGTTCTTGGCGACTTCCTCGGCGAGCTTCTGGCCGTCGCCCAATGCCTTGTCCACGCTGGTCTTTCCGGCGATGGCCGCGGAGATCTCCTGGGTCACCTTCGTGCCCAGGTCCTGGAACTCGGGGACGGCCACGAACTGGATCCCCACCGTCGGCCTGGGCTGCACGCCCGGGTCGGACGGGTTGGCCTGCTGGATGGACTGCAGAGTGACGTCACCGAAGCCTGAGGAGGCCTTCGCGTACTCGGGGAGCGCGTAGGTGCTGGCCCGCTTGCCGGCCGGCACCCGCGGCCAGCCGAGCTTCTCGCCGACCAACTCCTCGTACTTCTTGCTGGAGGCCCACAGCATGAACTTCGAGGCCGCGTCCGCCTTCTTGGTGGTCTTGGGCATGGCCCACGCCCAGGCCCACAGCCAGCCGCTGTTGGCCGTCTCGACGGTCGGCGCGTACGCGTAGCCGACCTTGCCGGCCACCTTGCTGGTCTTGGGGTCCTCCAGTGACCCGGCCGCACTGGTCGCGTCGTACCACATCGCGACCTTGCCCTGACTCATCGCGTTCAGGCACTCGGTGAACCCGGCCTGCGGGGCGCCCGCCTCACCGTGCTTCTTCACCAGGTCGACGTAGAAGTTCGTCGCCTCCTTGAACTTCGGGCTGTTGACCTGCGCCTTCCAGTCCTTGGTGAACCAGGTGCCGCCGAAGGTGTTGACCATGGACGTCAGCGGGGCCCCCAGCTCGCCCCAGCCGGCCAGACCGCGCAGGCAGATGCCCTTCATGCCCGGACGGGCGCCGTCCACCTCGGCGGCGATGTCGGCGACCTGCTGCCAGGTGGGACGTTCGGGCACCGTGATGCCCTTCTCCTTCATGACGTCCTTGTTGTACATGAGGAAGGAGGACTCGCCGTAGAACGGCAGGGCGTACAGCTTGCCGTCCTCACCGGACAGGGACTTGACCATCGGCTTGAGCAGGTCGGCCTTGTCGAAGCTCTTGTCCTTGTCGGCGTAGGAGTCCAGTTCCTGCAGCCAGCCGTTCTGCTCCCAGATGGGCACCTCGTAGGCGCCGATGGTGGCGACGTCGTACTGGCCGGCCTGGGTGGCGATGTCCTGGGTGACTTTGTCGCGCAGTTCGTTCTCCGGAAGGATCGTGAAGTTCACCTTGATGCCGGTGTCCTTGGTGAACGTGCTCTTCGTCAGCTTCGCGATGTCTTCCATCTGCGGATTGCCGACCATCAGGACGTTGATGCTCTCGCCGTCACCTCCGCCGGTGCCGCCGCCTCCGGCACCGGCACATCCGGCGAGCAGGAGAGCGGTGGCGGTGGCGCCTGCGATGAGGGCATGTCTGGTCGATGGCATGGCGAGGGTGCCTCTCGTGTGGTGGGTGCTGCGTGCCGCTGCGGCCGTCCCGGGGAGGTGGTCGGCGCGGAAGGTGTTGGCGAGCATTGTTAGCAGAAGACTGCGAGCTTGTTAACGCATCTTGCGATAAATTCTCAGCGGATCTATCGTCGAACCGGCTGCTGGAGGTGCGCACCGCGAAGCGGCTGGCGGGCGATTGTCAGTGGTGGGTGTCACGCTGATGAGAAACAGGACCTGCGAAGGGAACCGCCGTGATCACCACTGAACCCACTCCCGGCTCCCCCTGTTGGACCGACCTCGGTGCCCCCGACGTCCCGGCCGCCGCGGCCTTCTACAGCGCGGTGCTCGGCTGGGAGTACCAGTCCATGGGTGACGAGGGGGGCGGCATGGAGGGCGGGATGTTCCAGAAGGACGGCAAGACCGTCGCCGGGCTCGGCAAGCTCAGCGAGGAGGGTGCCCGTTCGGCCTGGATGATCTACTTCTGCGTCACCGACGCGGACGCCACGACCCGGGCCGTTCAGAACGCGGGCGGCACGGTGCGGGTGGCGCCGCGGGACCTCGACGACTGGGGGCGGATGGCGCAGTACAGCGACCCGCTCGGCGGCCAGTTCGCCGTCTGGCAGCCGGGCACGAACAAAGGCTTCGAGCTGGTGGAGGCGCCGGGCTCACTGTCCTGGACCGAGCTGTACACCAGCGACGCCACCTCCGCGAAGGAGTTCTACGGCGGTGTCTTCGGCTGGCAGTTCGGTGACATGGAAGTGCCGGGCGGCGGAGGCACGTACTCCCTCATCACTCCGCCCGGGCTCCCCGAAGAGCGCATGTTCGGCGGCATGATGGAGCTCAGCAAGGAGGATCTCGCGCTGGCGAACGGCGTGCCGTACTGGCACCCGGTCTTCAACGTCACCGACTGCGACGCGGCGGTCGCCAAGGTCACCGAGAACGGCGGTAGCGTGCAGATGGGTCCGGAGGACGTGGAGAGCGTAGGGCGCCTGGCCGTCTGCCTCGACCCGTCGAACGCGGACTTCGTTGTGCTCACTCCGGCGCCTCCGGCAACCTCGGCAGGGAGTTGAGTCTCGCGAGCCGAACGGTCCGGGCGGTCCTCTGTGCCGCCCGGACCGGATGCTGCCGCGCTCCGCGCGTAGTGCGGTACCAAAGGTGCGGGCCGTCCGTGGCTGGTCGCGCAGTTCCCCGCGCCCCTAAGGAGGCCTGCGGCCTCCCAGGGGCGCGGGGCAGCACTGGACTTCGCCTGCTCCGCTTAGTTGGCGCGTACGCGGAGTGCCCGTCCTGCGGCCTGGATGTGCTGATTCTGGGCGCCCTTCATGGTTTTCGTTAGGTTAGGCTAACCTTTGCGGCGTGCAAGCAGTCGAAGAGACCTCCGCGGCCGTCGGTCCCCGCGGTCATGAACTGTCCGCCACGGGTGTCACCGTGGCGTACGACGGCGTCGACGTCGTACACGACGCGTCGCTGACCCTGCGGCCCGGCGAAGTGACCGTGCTGGTCGGCCCGAACGGCAGTGGGAAGTCGACACTCCTGCGTGCCCTCGCGCGGCTGCAGCGACCCCGGACCGCCACGCTCGTCATCGACGGCGCCGACGGCCTTGCGCTGACCCCGCGTGAGTTCTCCCGCCGCCTGGCTCTCCTGACACAGGGTCGCCCCACGCCCAGCGGGCTGACCGTGCGGGACGTCGTCGAGTTCGGCCGCTACCCGTACCGGGGCCGCTGGGGCAGGGCCGACCCGGACGGCCCGGCCGCGGTGGAGCGCGCCCTGGCCATGACGGGCGTCGCGGAACTCGCCGGGCGCGGCGTCGAGCACCTCTCCGGAGGGCAGCTCCAGCGCGTATGGCTCGCCGGCTGCCTCGCCCAGGAGACCGGCGTACTGCTCCTAGACGAGCCGACGACCTACCTCGACCTGCGGTACCAGGTCGAACTCCTCGACCTCATACGCGACTTGGCGGACGACCACGGGATAGCGGTGGGCGCAGTCCTGCACGACCTGGACCAGGCCGCGGCTCTCGCCGACCGCATCGTGCTCCTCGACGAGGGACGGATCATCGCGGACGGCCTCCCCGAAGACGTACTGACGGCTCAGCGGCTGACCGACACCTACGGCATCCGCATCGAAGTCGGCACCGACCCGCTGACAGGCCGGCTGCGCACCCGCGCGATCGGCCGACACCACACGCGAAGCGAAAGGCTCGACACCACCCCATGAGACGCCTCCTTATGACCACGGCGGCCGCCACCGCCGCGGCCCTCACCCTGACCTCCTGCGGAACGACCGAGCCCGCCGCCGACGAGGCCGACGCGAAGCCGAGCGCCGAGCGCATCACTCTCACCGACGCCGCCGGCGTGAAGGTCGAGCTCGACGGACCCGCCAAGAAGGTCGTCGCGACCGAGTGGAACGAGGTCGAGAGCCTGATCTCGCTGGGCGTCGACCCCGTCGGCGTCGCCGACATCAAGGGCTACAAGACCTGGGACAGCGCCGTCCCGCTCACGAACGACCCCAAGGACATCGGCACGCGCGGCGAGCCGAGCATGGACACCATCGCCGCCCTGTCGCCGGACCTCATCGTCGCCAGCAGCGACCTGAAGCCCGCCGCCGTGAAGCAGCTGCGCGAGATAGCCCCGGTCCTGGTCACGAAGTCCGCCGACGCCGCCGACCCGATCGGCCGGATGACCGAGAACCTCGACCTGTTCGCGCAGGCCACCGGCACCACGGAGCAGGCCGAGAAGCTCAAGTCGGACTTCCGGACGAAGCTCGACGAGGGCAAGAAGGCCCTCGCCGACGCCGGTCTGGCCGGCGCGGAGTACGCCTTCGCCGACGGCTACGTCGTCTCCAACCAGGTCTCCATCCGGCCGTACACCAGCGGTTCGCTCATCGGTGCGGTCAACGAGAAGATCGGCCTGAAGAACGCCTGGACGGTGAAGGGAGACGAGGCCTACGGTCTCGGCGCCACGGACGTGGAGGGCCTCACCAAGCTCGGCGACGTGCAGTTCGCCTACATCGCCAACGACGGAGACAAGAGCAGCACGCCGTTCACCGGCGCCCTGGCCAAGGACTCCGTGTGGACGTCCCTGCCGTTCGTGAAGAAGGGCGACGTCCACCGGCTGCCCGACGGCATCTGGATGTTCGGCGGTCCCGGGTCGATGAGCAAGTACGTCGACTCCGTCGTCGAGGCGCTGACGAAGTAACACCATGACCGTCACCGCAACAACTCCCGCCACCCGTCCGTCGGCGGCCACGTCCCGGACGGGCGCGGCCGCGGTGACGGTCGCTCTGGTACTCCTCGTCGCGGGCCTCGCGATCGCCGACATCACGCAGGGCACCGCCGCGGTCGGCGCACCCGAGGTCTGGAAGGCGCTCACCGGCCAGGCGAACCCTGACGACGCGTCCGTCGTCATCGCCTCCCGGCTGCCGCGGATGACCGCGGGGCTGCTCGTCGGCGCCGTACTCGGCATGGCGGGCGCCGCCCTGCAGTCGGTCAGCCGCAATGTGCTCGCCTCGCCCGACACCCTCGCGGTGAACGCCGGCTCCTATCTGGCCCTCGGCCTTGTCGCCGTCACCGGTGTCACGCTCCCGCTGTTCGCCTCCTCCGGCATCGCGTTCGTCGGCGGCCTCGCGGCGGCGGCCGTCGTGCTCGGCCTGTCCGGCCTCGGCTCGGGCACCGTCCGGCTCGTGCTCGCCGGCAGTGCCCTCACCCTCGGTCTCATGGCCGTCACCGAGGGCCTGCTCCTGCTGTTCCCACAGGAGACAGAGGGCCTCTTCCAGTGGCACCAGGGCAGCATCGCCCAGAACGGGTTCGACGGCGTGCTGCAGATGGCGCCGATCGGTATCGCCGGGCTCGTCGGGCTCCTGCTGCTCGCCCGGCGGATCGACGCCCTGGCTCTCGGCGACGACGCCGCCCGCAGCCTCGGCGTGCCGGTCCGAGCCACCCGGGTCACGGGGGTCGTACTCGCCGCGCTGCTCTCCACGGTGGCCGTCACGCTCGCCGGGCCGATCGGCTTCGTCGGCCTGTGCGCGCCCGCCCTCGTCCGCCCCCTCGCCCGCAGGATCCGCGCGTTCTCACGGACACGTGGCAGCCTTCCGGTCGTGGGTCTCGCCGGTGCGGCGCTGGTACTCGGCTCGGACGTGCTGCTGCGCGCCCTCGTGCCCGCGGACATCGCCGTCGCCGTACCGACCGGCGTGGTCACCAGCCTCGTAGGCGCCGTCTTCCTGATCGTGATGGCCGCCCGGGTCCGGGACACGGCAGGAGCCCCCGCCCCCGACCGGCTGCGCATCAGAAGCAGGACCGTCTTCCTGACCACCACGGCCGTACTGGCGGTGGCGCTCGTCGGCGTGACGATCGCCGCCGTGCTGCTCGGCGACAGCAAGCTGCTGCTGGGCGACGTGGCGAACTGGGCACAGGGCCGGGCGGGCAGGGCCATCACCTTCGTACTCGACACCCGGATGCCCCGGGTCCTCGCGGCACTCCTCGCGGGCGCCGCCCTCGGCCTTGCCGGGACGCTCATCCAAGCCGTGACCCGCAATCCGCTCGCGGATCCCAGCATCCTGGGCGTTTCCGGTGGCGCCGCGCTCGGTGCCGTGCTCCTCGTGACGACGGTGCCCGCCGTCGGCTCGTGGGGCGTGGCCGGCGGCGCGTTCGCGGGGGCCGCGATCAGTTCCGTCCTCGTGTTCGGGCTCGCCGCGCGGGGCGGGTTCCAGCAGAACCGGCTCGTCCTGGTCGGGTTCGGCGTCGCCACCGGGGCGGCTGCCCTGATCGGTCTGCTCATCATCCTCACCGACCCGTTCAACGCGGCGCTGGCGCTCACCTGGCTGTCGGGTTCCACCTACGGGCGGACCGGGCCCGACGTGGTGCCCCTCGCGGCCGTACTCGCCGTGGGCCTCCTCGTCGCCTGCCTGCGGCGCACCGAGCTCGACCTCGTGTCGCTCGACGAGGACACCCCGAGGCTGCTGGGGCTCGGGCTGGCACGGGGGCGCCTCGGCTTCCTGACGCTGGCCGTCCTGCTCAGCGCCACCGCCGTGGCCGCCGCGGGCACGATCGGCTTCGTGGGACTGGTGGCACCGCACGCGGCCAGGGCCCTGGTGGGCCGGCAGCACGTGAGGGTGGTGCCGGTCGCGGTGCTGCTCGGCGCGACGCTTGTGTGTACGGCGGACCTGGTGGGCCGTACGGTCATTGCGCCGGCTCAGCTTGGCGCCGGCCTCATGACGGCTGTGATCGGCACGCCGTACTTCCTTTACCTGCTGGTGCGTTCGCGCTCCGCTTGAAGGCGGGGGTGCCTCTGGCGGTTGGGCGGGGCGCCTACGGGGGTGGTTCGTTTGGTTCGTGGGCGGGTGCGGGTGTGTGGGTGGCTGGTCGCGCAGTTCCCCGCGCCCCTGGGGTGGGTGGTGGGTCGGGGTCGTGGGCCGGTGCGTCAGCCCGTCGCAGGGCGGGCATACGGCCCTTTGCTGGTACACGGTGCGGGTTCTCCGAGACAGAACCTAAGCGACGGGCATACGACGCACCGGCCCACGACCCCTCCCGCCGGAGGGAGGGCGCGGGTGAGTGGTGGCTTAGGGGTGCGGTACCGCACCGGACTTCGCCGGACCCGCTTAGGATCCGGAGCCCATCCGTGTGCCCGCGTGAGAGCAGCGGGCCGCCCTCAGTGAACAGGAACCGTCGTGATCTCCGCCGTCGTCATGCCCGAACCCGGTGCACCGCTTGAACTCCGTTCCTTCGCCCGTCCCGAACTGGAGCCCGGCGCGATCCTGCTGCAGACCCTGGGAAGCGAGGTGTGCGGTACGGACGGGCATCTGTGGAAGGGACAGCTCGCGGGTGTGCCGTACCCGATCATTCCCGGGCACGTCAGTGTGGGGCGGATCAGCGCGCTGGGGCCGGGGGAGGTGCCTCGGGACGTGGACGGGGTTCCGCTGCGGGTCGGGCAGGTCGTGACGTTCCTCGACGTGTACGGGACCTGCGGGCGCTGCTGGTACTGCACCGTCGGCCACGCCACCACCCGCTGCCCGGAGCGGAAGGTGTACGGGGTCACGCTCTCGGCCGACGACGGACTGCTGGGCGGCTGGGCGGAGTACATCCACCTGAAGGCGGGCGTCCATGTGATCCCGTTGCCCGACGAACTGGACTGGCGCGCGTTCCTCTCCGGAGGCTGCGGCATGCCCACCGCGCTGCACGCCGTGACGCTCGGCGAGATCGCCTTCGGTGACACGGTCGCGGTCCAAGGCGCGGGCCCCGTCGGCCTGTGTGCCGCCGTCCTCGCCCAACTGCGCGGCGCCGGAAGGGTGATCGTCATCGGAGGGCCCGAGGCCAGACTGGCCGCGGCGACCCGTTTCGGCGCCGACACCGTCATCGACATCGGCAGCACCACGCCTGAGGAACGGATCGCGGCAGTACGGGAAGCGACCGCGGGACGCGGCGCGGACGTCACGATCGAGGCGACCGGTGTGCCCTCGGCGGTGCCCGAGGGCATGCGGCTCACCCGGGACGCCGGGCGATACGTGATCGTGGGCCAGTACACCGACGCCGGTGAGGCGACCTTCAACCCGCATCTCGACCTGAACCAGAAGCACTTGGACATCCGCGGCTGCTGGGGCAGCGATGTGGGGCACGTGTACCGGGCGGTCCAGGTCATGGCCCGGTACGGACGGATCTTCCCGTGGACCGACCTCATCACCAGGGAGTACGGCCTCACCGAAGCACAGGCCGCGTTGGAAGACGTCGCGGCCCAGCGCGTGGTGAAGGCGCTCATCGTGCCGCGGCAGGAATGAGTCGTGCGGCAGCGGGCGCACGACGCCTAATGGGAGCTAAGGAGCCGGGGAATGCTCGGTTCCGTAGCCGCCAGCAGGTGAGCACTATCGACGCCGGAAGCACTGACTTCTGCGGT
>NZ_JNWJ01000048.1:0-67781 GCF_000716805.1 Streptomyces yerevanensis
TCGCGCAGTTCCCCGCGCCCCTAAAAGCAAAAGCCTGCGGCTCCACCCACCGCCAGCCACAACGAACCCGCGGCTTCTCACCGGCGGGAGGGGTCGTGGGCCGGTGCGTCGTATGCCCGTCGCTTAGATCCGGTCTCGGAGAACCAGGGCCTTGTACCAGGCCAGGGCCGTATGCCCACCCTGCGACGGGCTGACGCACCGGCCCACGGCCCCGCACCCACCACCCACCCAAGGGGCGCGGGGAACGGCGCGACCAGCCACAACGAACCCGCACCCGCCAATGCACCCCAACCACATGCCCCATAGGCACCCCGAACAGGGGCGACGGTTACGGCGAAGCCGGAGCCGACGCCCCCGGCCCCCGCGGCGTCGCGTCCGCGTTGTCGCCCGTCGTGGCGAGCCACGTGCCGACACCGACCGCTGCCGCCAGCGCGACGGCCACCGCGCTGAGCGTGAGGCGTCGGCGCCGGGCCACGGCACGGTTCCGGGCGGAGCCGGGCCGCGGGGCGCCGGCGGCGCGCGGTGCGCGGGCGGTGCCCCTGGCGCCGCCCGCCAGCTCGTCCGGCCCCGGCACCCGCATGCTCGTATGCGTGTCACGGTTCGAGTCGGGGGCAGCCCGCCCCGGCACCAGGGGCACCGCACCCCGCCGCACCCGCTCGACGTCACGCGGAGCCTCCGGCTCCGCGGGCGCCGCGTCGAACTCCGGCTCCGGCTCGTCCACATCCAGCGGCGGCATCCCCGCCAGTTCGGGCAGCTGCTCCCGCAGCCGCGCCCCCAGCTCGGACGCCCGCAACCGCGACGCCGGCGCCTTCGCCAGGCACTGCACGAGCAGCTGCCACAGCTCGTCGGGAATCCCGGGAAGCGGAACCACCGTCTCCGTGACATGCCGCCGCAGCACCGCTCCGGGGTGACCGCCGCCGAACGGCGTGAACCCGGCCAGCAGCTCGTACAGCACGGTCGCCAGCGCGTAGATGTCGACGGCCGCCCGAGGAGGCAGCCCCTCGATGATCTCGGGCGCCAGATAGTCCGGCGTACCGATGATCTTCGTCGCCCGGGTCCGCCGCGGCGAGTCGATGAGCTTGGCCACACCGAAGTCCGTCAGCAGCGCCGGATGCGAGCCGCCGGGCCCGAGCGGACCCTGCATGTCCAGCAGTACGTTCTCGGGCTTGACGTCGCGGTGCACCACACCCGCCGCGTGCGCGGCAGCGAGCCCGTCCGCGACATCGGCGACGATCGCGACCGCGGCCTCGGGAGCCAGCCGCCGCTCGCGGTCGAGCCGGGTCCGCAGATCCGTGCCCCGTACGAGATCCATGACCAGCGCGAGGTCGTTGCCGTCGACCACCAGGTCACGCACGGAGACGACATGCGGGTGATCGAGTCCGAGCAGCGCCGTCCGCTCCTGGACGAAGCGCCCCACGAGCTCCTGGTCGGAGGCGAGGTCCTCACGCAACAGCTTGATGGCGACGGGCCCTTCCGGCCCCTCGCCCAGCCACACCGTGCCGGCGCTGCCCCGCCCCAGAATCTGGTGCGCGGTGTACCGGCTGCCGATCTTCCGTGCCAAGACTGCTCCTACGGACGCGTGTTGTCGCTAAAGCTACGCGCCCGCAGACCCAAGCTTCACTCCGGAGACAGAAATCACCCGCCAGGTGTCGACAAATCCCCAGAACCGCACCGCGATTCTGGGGATTCGGGATGGAGCCGAGCATGCCTGAAGGGCCCCAAAGGGGCCTCAGGTGAACTAAAGGGAGATGAGGGACGAGAGGGGCCTACTGGCCGGAAGTACCCGAACCCGAGTCGAAGCTGGAGATCAGGTCCCCCACCCAGTCCGTCGCCGTCGTGAACCAGTCCGTCAGCTGCTCCCAGTACCCCTTGGTCGTACCGATCCACTCCTGGAGCGGACTCAGTTCCCAGATCAGCCACCCCGCCACGACCAGGATGATGACCGTGAACAGGCACCCCTTGAGGCACCCGAGCCCGGGGATCTTCATCGGGTTGGCGCTGCGCTGGCGCGGCTCACGCGGCGGACGGGGCTCGCGAGGCGGCCTCGACGCGGGCTGCTGGGGCGGCGGCGCGGGAGCGTACCGCTGCGGCTGCTGCTGGGGCTGCCGCTGAGGTGCGTACTGCTGCGGCTGGCCCTGGGGCGGATAGCCCTGCTGAGGCCGCTGCTGGGGCCGCTGTCGCGGCTGCTGCTGCGGCTGCTGCGGACGGGCGACCTGTCGCTGCGGACGCCGCCGCAGCGGGTCCTCGCCGGGGTCGAGATACGACTGGACCTGGGTCTGCTCGTTGCGGTCGCGGGCCGCGCGCAGCTGGTTCTGCCAGGGGTGCGGGTCTTCCGGGCCGCCGGACGGCGGCTGGTTCGGCGGCACCGGCGGCATCACCGAGGTGGGGTCGGAGGCGCCGCGGCGCGGCAGTACGGAGGTGGGGTCGGCGTCACCGGAGCCTGCGCCGGCACTGGTGTGCGGCAGGACGCTGGTCGCGCCGTTCGGGTCGTACGAACCGGAGCCGTGCTGCAGCACCTGCGTGGGGTCGGCGGCCCAGGATTCGCCCGGCACGGTGGCGGGTGCCGGGTCCGGGGCGAGCAGCGCGCCGACGCCCTCGGCGGCGGCGATCTGCGCGGAGGTCGCGTGCACGCCGACGCCTTCGGCGACCGCACGGAGACCGCGCGCGAGGTTCTCGGCGCTGGGCCTGTCGTCCGGGTTCTTGCGCAGGCAGCGCTCGATGACCGTCCACAGGGGGTCGGGGACCGTGGAGGGGCGGCGCGGTTCGGCGCTGAGGTGCTGGTGGAGCACCTCGAGGGAAGAACCACCGGAGAACGGCGGACGGCCGGTGACCAGCTCGTACATCATGATTCCGGCGCCGTAGACGTCGACGGCGGAGGTCTGCGGGCGGCCCTCGGCGGACTCGGGGGCGATGTACGCGGGCGTACCGACGAACTCGTGGGTGCGGGTCAGGCCGGGTGAGTCGGCGAGCCGGGCGATGCCGAAGTCGGTCAGCATCGGATGCATCTGGCCGCCGTCCTGCTTGAGCAGGACGTTCGCGGGCTTCAGGTCGCGGTGGACGACGCCGTCGGCGTGGCTGGCGGCGAGCGCGTCGGCGACCTGGGCGGTGAGGAGGGCGGCGGCGACGGGGCTGAAGGGGCCGTTCTCGCGCAGGTAGCGGTGCAGGTCGGGGCCTTCGACCAGGTCCATGACGAGGGCGAGGAGGTCGCCTTCGACGACGAGGTCGCGTACCCGGACGATGTTCGGGTGGGTGAGGCGGAGCAGGACGGAGCGCTCCCGCAGGAACCGCATCACGACATCCGCGTCGTTGGCGAGCTCTTCCTTGAGGACCTTGATCGCCACGGTCTCGCCGGGCTGGCCCGGAACGGCCGCCTCGGCTCCCGCGGTCTCCCTCTGGCGGGCTCGCCAGACGGTGCCTGTGGCGCCGCGCCCAAGCGGCTCCTCAAGGAGGTACTTGCTCCCTACCGGCCGCACGTCATGCGCTCCCTGCTGCTTGCCTGGTTGGTTCGTCACCCTTGCTACGGGTGTTCCGACCCACTGTAGTGCCGCTGCACGAGGCACCGGGTTGTCGTCATCCTGTGGATGCCGTCTTGTGGATTACGTGGGGCGATCCCCTCCGTTTCAGGCAAAGACGCTCACTCCTGGGCGGTTGGTTGCGGGATCTTGGCGTGATCGATCCCAATGGGGCACTGGTCAGGCATTTTTGCGGGCAGAGCCGACCAATCAAGATCACTTATTTGTGGGAAGCGGGCGCGTTGTCAGTGGCAGGTGCGAGGATGCCTCCAGTACTGGCCGACGTGCCCGAGTGCGGTGGGGGGAGCTGCGTGGGGATCGCAGCGCAGCCTCGTCGCGGGCGCCCGCGCAGAAGGGACCGCTGACGGCGATGCAGATCCGGCTGACCGTCGTAGACCCGTTGGGGACGCGCCCCGAGGGGCGAGCCGCGTCCTGCGACGTGCTGGTGACGGCGCCCGCCGGGACCGCGCTCGCCGCGGTGTCCTCCGGACTCGCCTCGGCGGTGGGGGGCGAGGGTCCCGGTGTGCTGTACGCGGGAGCGGAGCGGCTCGACGCACAGCGCTGCACGCTCGGTGAGCCGCCGCTGATCGACGGCGCGGTGCTGTGCCTGGGCGCCCCGGCGGAACCCGGCCCCGAGGTCGACGCGGCCGCGGCCCAGCTCCATGTCGTCGCCGGTCCGGACGCGGGCGGCGTCCATCTGCTGCACGGCGGCCGTATCGACATCGGCCGCTCCGCCGACGCGGACGTGCCCCTGGACGACCCGGACGTCTCCCGACTGCACTGCGCCGTCACGGTCGCCGCGGACGGGCGGGTGTCGGTCGCGGACCTCGGCTCCACCAACGGCACGACGCTGGACGGCACGCGCGTGGGCGAGCGTCCGGTGCGGTTGGCGCCGAGGGCGCTGCTGCGGGTGGGCGAGTCGGCGTTGCGGCTGGCTCGGGCGGGGGATGGCGCGGCGGCACGGGAGACGGTGCCGGACGGGGAGGGGCATGTACGGGTGCTGGGGGCACCCGAGGAGCCGCTGCCCGGGCCCGCCGAAGCCGAAATCGCGCCGCACACGCGCGTGGCGGAAGGTGACGACTCCGCCCTGGTGGCGAGCGATACGCACCATGGCTTCGGTACGGCCGGGTGGGGAGCCGCGGAGGGCAGTTCCTCCGGGGCGCAGGGGCACGGCTCCGTGGAGCCGCCCGTCGGGCCCGAGCAGGGCGGAGCACCCGAGGTCGAGGACACGGGGAGGGCAGGGAGGGCCGGGAGCACCCGGAAGGACACGCCGACGCGGGGTACGACCGTGCCGCCCGGGACGGTTCCGCGCGGCGCGCGCAAACGCGGCGGGCTCTCGGCGTGGGCCCGGCGCCTGGCGGGCGGCCGGGGCGAAGGGTCCGGGACGTCGGCGTACGAGGGCTCCGAAGAGGACGCAGCGGACGCAGCGCCGTCCCCCGGGCTCGTCGCGGAGGCGGCCGCCCGGGAGCCGGAGCGGTGGCCCGACCCCGCGGCGCTGCTCCTGGCCGCGCTCGGGCCGGGGCCCCGGCTGTGGGAGCGCGGCTCCGAGCACCCGGAGACGCTCGCGGTGCGGCTCGGTACGGCGGACCGGAGCGCACCCGACGGTTCGGGGCTGCTGCCCGCGGTGCCGGTGACCACCGGATTGCGGGAGGTCGGGGCGCTGGGCATCGCGGGACCGCGGCCTCGTCTCTCCGGGCTCGCGCGCGCGGTGGTGGCGCAGCTCGCCGCGCTGCACTCCCCCGACACGCTGGAGATCGTCCTGCTCAGCGCGGACCGCTCGCGCCCCCTGGAGGACCGCATCGCCGAGTGGTCCTGGCTCGGCTGGCTCCCCCACCTCCGCCCCACCCACGGCCAGGACTGCCGCCTCCTCCTGGCCTACGACCGCGAACAGACCACGTCCCGCACAGAGGAACTGCTCCGCCGCCTGGAGGATCACGCGACGGATACGGCCCGCAGGACGGGGGCCCGGCCCTCGTACGCGACTGCCGCGGGGGTTTCCCGCGGGGCCCAGACCCACGTCACCGCCGCCGCCCCGGACACGACCGGCACCATCCCGGTCCCGGCTGCGCGCCGAGCGGGCGACGCCGAGGCAGGGGGCGGCTACGGCGGCGTCGCCGTACCGTCCGCCGACGGCACCCATGTGGGTAGCCCGTCGGGCGGCCAGGGCGGTGGCGGGCAGGCCTACGACGACGCGGCGACCGACCGCCCCGGGTCGACCGCGGACAGCGCCCGCCCGGGTCACCCGCCGGACAACCGCGCCGGTGGCGAGCGCGACTGCGGCGACGCCGCAACCAGCCGCCCCGGGCCAGCAGCCGGAAGCGCCCGCCCAGGTCAGCGGTCGAGCGACCCAGGCCTCGCCACCCGCGGCGACGGCAAGAGCGACCGCCCCGGACCGTCCGCCGAAGACGCCCACTCAGGACGCCGGCCGGACGCCCACGGCGCCCCCGGGCGCGACTCCGGGGCAGTCACCGGCAGTGCCTCCGGCGCGGCCCAGCACGCCGACAGTGAGCGCCGCAACGGCAACGGCGTAAGCCACCCCCTCGAACCCTCCACCGAAGGTGCCCACCCCCAGCACCCGCCGACCCACCACGGCGATCCCACCCCTGGCGGGGCACCCGTCACCGGACGTGACAGCAACGCCACCCACCTAGGGTTTTCGCTGGGCGGCGGGCAAGTCGACGACACCCCCCGAGGCCGCGGCCACCGGCCCTCCTGGGCGCGGAGCGACGAAGCGGGCGACGGCGAGTGGCGCGGCCCGTACACCGTGGTCGTGGTGGACGGGGATCCCGGGCCGGCCGCCGTGCGGGAAGCCGTGTCGCGGCTGGCGGTGGAGGGGCCGCGGATCGGGATCCATGTCGTGTGCCTGGCCGAGACGGTGGCCGCGTCTCCCGCCTCGCCGGTGACGGAGACGTACGAGGCGGCCTGTGCGGCTTCGTCGGTGTTCCGGGACTGCGGAGCCGTCGCCCTGCTCAGCGGGGACGTGGCCACGGCGCTGCGGCTGCTGCGGGTCGCACCGGGCGCCCCCGAAGGCGCCGCACGCACCCAGGCCGCGGAGCTCCCCCGTGGACCCGTCGGCCATGGCACCGTGGCCGCCGTCGACGCGGTGTCCATGGCCTGGGCCGAGCGGTTCGCACGGGCGCTGGCCCCGTTGCGTACGGACGCCGTCCCCGGTGAGCGGCACGCGCGCGTGTCCGCGCCGTTGCCCCAAGCGGCGCGGCTGCTCGACGAGTTGGGGCTGGCCCGGGCCACCCCGGCGTCCCTGATGGCTCGCTGGGCGGACGCGGCCGACGACACGGAGGCGCTCGGCGGTCGCGCGGTCGCCGTGCTCGGGGCCGGGCCACGCGGGCCGGCGAGTGTGGACCTCGTCCAGGAGGGCCCGCATCTGCTGATCGAGGGGCCTTCGGGCAGCGGGCGTTCGGAGTTGCTGCGTTCCGTCGCCGCCTCGCTCGCCGCCGCGGAGCGGCCCGACCGGCTGGGGATCGTGCTCATCGACGGGTGGGACAGCACCGGAGGCGGCGCTGCCGCGCGCGGTGAGGGCCTGCGGGTCTGTACCGACCTGCCCCATGTCACCACGCATCTCGCGGCCCATGACCCGGTCCGTATGCGGGAGTTCGCCCAGTCCCTCACCGCCGAGCTGAAGCGGCGGGCCGAGCTGCTCGGCCGCCTCGACTTCACCGAGTGGCACGCACGGCAGCAGCTCCAGGGCCGCATCGTGGGCCAGCGCTCGGCGAACGGTTCCACCACCGCACCCCGCGGAGCCACCACTCGCCCAGGAACCACCACCGCCCACCCCACCCCCGGCGCCGCCGACCTGGACACACCCCCGAGCTCCACCCTCCGCCTGCGCCCCGCTTCGGAGCGGCAGCGGGCGGCGGCGGAGACGGGTCCCCCGCTCCCCCGGCTGGTCGTGATCGTCGACGATCTGGACGCGTTGCTGTCCCCCGCACTGGGCTCGCCAGGACGCCCCGCGGCCGGATCCGTCGTACGAGCCCTGGAAGCCGTGGCGCGCAGCGGTCACCGGCTCGGGGTGCACCTGGTGGCGGCCACCGCGGGCGGGCCCCGTACCGCCGAGACGGAGCTGGCCCGGCAGGCCGCCCTGCGCATCGCCCTCGAAGCCCCCTCGTCCGGCCCGGAGGACCCCGCCCCCGGCCGCGGACGCCTCACCGGTCCCCGCGGCCGGTCAACTCCCTTCCAGGGAGGCCGAGTCACGGGCCGTATCCCCCGCACGTCAACGCTGCGCCCCACGGTCGTCCCCCTTGAATGGGACCGAATGGGCGACCCGCCCGCCCGTCGCCCCATACGCGAATTGGGCAACGGTCCGACGGACCTGGCCCTCCTCGCCAGCGCCCTGGAGCGAGCCGCGCGCTCCGTGTCGGCCACGGAAGTGCCCTCGTTGCTCTGAAGTCGTCTGGAGTCGTCTGGAGTCGTCTGCAGCCGTCTGAAGCCGTCCTTGAAGCCGCAGTTCTGTACAGCCCTCAACCACCTGACGACTCCTTACGACCGCGCACAACTCCACACACCACTCCATTCGACTCCATCGGCATGAGCGCACGTCACGACGCGATTACGATCACGCACTTGACACCGCAGGCGCTCTTGCCGCCGCCAAGCGGGCAGGCGTACACCGGGAGCGCACGGGAACAGCAGCGCTCGGACGTTCGACGGAGAACGGGGCTAGTCATGCGCAGCACTCTTCGTACACGCAGGCCGAACAGGAAAGGCAGGGCCGCGAAGGCCGCAGCCGCCGTCGTCGCGGGGGCGATGGCGTTAGCGCTCACCGCATGCGGCGGCGACGGCAACGACGACACAGGAAGCGACGGCGGCAAGACGGAAAAGGCCGCCACCGTGAAGCTCCCCAAGCTCGACGGCCAGAAGCTGGAGGTCGCGGCCGTCTGGACGGGCCCGGAGCAGGACAACTTCACCAAGGTCCTGGACGAGTTCGAGAAGCGGACGGGCGCCGAGGTCAGCTACGTACCGACCGGCAACAACACCTCCACCTTCCTGGGCACGAAGATCCAGGGCGGCCAGCCGCCGAACGTGGCGTTCCTGCCGCAGGTCGGCGTGCTCCACCAGTTCGCCGACAAGGGCTGGGTCAAGCCGCTGAGCGCCGAGGCACAGGCACAGCTCGACAAGAACTTCTCGGCGGGCTGGAAGGATCTGGGCGCGTACAAGGACAAGCAGTACGGCGTCTACGCGAAGGCCGCCAACAAGTCCCTGATCTGGTACAACACCGCCGCGTACGAGGCCGCCGGGATCACCGAGGAGCCGAAGACCTGGGACGAGTTCGTCCAGACCGCGCAGACGCTGTCGGACGCCGGTTCGCCCGCGGTCTCCATCGGCGGGCAGGACGGCTGGACCCTCACCGACTGGTTCGAGAACATCTACCTCTCGCAGGCGGGCCCGGAGAAGTACGACCAGCTGGCGAAGCACGAGATCAAGTGGACGGATCCCTCCGTGAAGGAGGCCCTGACCACCCTGGCCCAACTGTGGGGCAAGGACGACCTGATCGCGGGCGGCAAGGCCGGCGCGCTGCGCACCGAGTTCCCCAAGTCGGTGACGAACACCTTCTCCGGTGACACCCCGGCAGCGATGGTCTTCGAGGGCGACTTCGTCGCGGCGAACATCAACGCCGACACGGACGCCAAGATCGGCACGGACGCGAAGGTCTTCCCCTTCCCGGCCGTCGGCGCCGAGTCGCCGGTGGTCAGCGGCGGTGACATGGCCGTGGCCCTGAAGGACGACAAGGGCTCGCAGGCCCTGCTGACCTTCCTCGCGTCGACCGACGCGGCCGAGATCTGGGCCGCGCAGGGCGGCTTCGTCTCCCCCAACAAGGAGATGGACCTCAAGTCGTACAAGGACGATGTGACCCGGGACATCGCCGAGGCGCTGCTCGCCGCGGGCGACGACTTCCGCTTCGACATGTCCGACCAGGCTCCCGCCGCCTTCGGTGGCACCCAGGGGCAGGGCGAGTGGAAGGCGTTGCAGGACTTCCTGAAGAGTCCCTCGAACGTCGACGGGATTCAGCAACAGCTGGAAGCGGCCGCCGCCAAGGCGTACGAGGGCTGACGGCAGCCGATGTCGTCCCAGGTGGCGATGGCGGGGGGCTCCTCGGGTCCGGTGCCCCCTGCCCGGAAGCGTAAGAGCGTGATGGGCACCCGGCCGTGGGTGGCGGGACTGTTCCTGCTGCCCGCGCTGGTGCTGCTCGGCGCGCTCGTGGTCTACCCGATCGGGTACTCGGTCTGGCGCAGTCTGTACGACGCCGACGGCTCATCCTTCGTCGGCATGCAGAACTACGGCGACATCTTCACGGACGACGCCACCTTCACCGCCGTCAAGAACACCGCGATCTGGGTCGCGGTCGCCCCCGCCCTGGTCACCGGGCTCGGCCTGATCTTCGCCGTGCTGATGGAGCGGGTGCGCTGGTCGACGGCGTTCAAGATGGTCATCTTCATGCCGATGGCGATCTCCATGCTCGCGGCGGGCATCATCTTCCGGCTCGTCTACGAGGCGGATCCCGACCAGGGCGTGGCCAACGCCGTGGTGGTGGGGGTGCACGACACCTTCGCCGAGTCGTCCGTCTATCCCAACGCGCGCCCCTCGCCGCAGAGTGATCTCAAGGCGTCCGGAGGCGGCGCCTTCACGACGACGGACACGGTGAGGGCGGGGGTTCCGGCCCTGCTCCCGCTGGTCGGCATCGCCCCGAACAAGCTGCCCGGCGATCCCGTGGACGCCATGCCCGCCGAGTCCGCGGGCGACGAGGTGTCCGGCACGGTCTGGCTGGACTTCAGGCTGGGCGGCGGCGGTGAGAAGGGCGCCATCGACGCGCGCGAGAAGGGCCTCTCGGGCATCAAGGTCGAAGCGGTCAAGGACGGCAAGGTCGTGGCGTCCGCAGAGGCGGCCGACGACGGTACGTTCAGGCTGCCCACGGAGGCGGACGGTGCCCAACTCCGGCTGCCCGCCTCGAACTTCGCGGCGCCCTACAACGGTGTCGACTGGCTCGGCCCGAGCCTGGTCACTCCGGCCATCATCGGTGCGTACGCCTGGATGTGGGCGGGTTTCGCGATGGTGCTCATCGCGGCGGGTCTCGCCGGGGTGGACCGCAACCTCCTGGAGGCGGCCCGGGTCGACGGGGCCAACGAGTGGCAGGTGTTCCGCAGGGTCACGGTGCCCCTGCTCATGCCGGTCCTCGTGGTCGTACTGATCACGTTGATGATCAACGTGATGAAGATCTTCGACCTCATCTTCATCATCGCGCCGCAGCCCACCCAGGACGAGGCCAATGTGCTGGCCCTCCAGCTCTACAACGCGGCGTTCACCGGCAGCGGCGACCTCGGCCTCGGCAGCGCGATCGGCATCGTCCTGTTGCTGCTCGTCATGCCGGTGATGATCGTCAACATCCGCCGACTGCGAAGGGAGCGCCGACGGTGACCGCACCCTCCGTACCCGTGAAAGAACCCCTGGTGGCCGTGGAGCCGTCCGGCCCGCCCCCGCGCTCACTGGTCTCCCGGCTGGCGAGCGGCGCGGCCGGCGGCGTGATGCGGGTCTTCCTCATCCTGATCGCGCTGCTCTGGGTGACGCCGACGGTGGGTCTGCTCGCCTCGTCGTTCCGCGATCCGACGGACATCGCCGAGTCCGGCTGGTGGACCGTCTTCAGCAAACCGTCCGAGCTCACCATCGAGAGCTACTCGACGCTGCTCGGCAACGAGGACATCACCGACTCCCTGCTCAACACGATCTGGATCACCGTTCCGGCCACCGCCATGGTGATCGTCATCGGGGCCATGGCCGGATACGCCTTCGCCTGGATGGACTTCAAGGGCCGCGACTGGTGGTTCCTGGTCGTGGTGGCGCTGCTCGTGGTGCCGGTGCAGGTGGCCCTGATCCCGCTGGCCGACCTCTTCGGCGACCTCGGGCTCTTCGGCACCATCTTCGGTGTCGTCCTGTTCCATGTGGGCTTCGGCCTGCCGTTCGCGATCTTCCTGCTGCGGAACTTCTTCGCGGAGATCCCCCGTGAACTCCTGGAGGCCGCACGGCTCGACGGGGCGGGCGAGATCCGGCTGTTCACCACCGTGGTCCTGCCGCTCGGCGCGCCCGCGATCGCGTCGCTCGGCATCTTCCAGTTCCTGTGGGTGTGGAACGACATGCTGGTGGCGCTGGTCTTCTCGGGCTCCGGCTCAAAGCCGTTGACGGTCGCGCTGACCGAGCAGACCCGGCAGTTCTCCGGCAACATCGAGACGCTCGCGCCGGGCGCGTTCATCTCGATGGTGATCCCGCTGGCGGTGTTCTTCGCGTTCCAGCGGCAGTTCGTGTCCGGTGTGATGGCGGGCGCGGTGAAGTAGCGCTTCGGGGAGTGCGGTGAGGGGCTCTCCGCCCCTCACCGCACTTCTGACATCCCCCATATGCCACGTCTGGCGTAACCACGTCACCCCTTCGGCCGTTTCCGGGCAGTCTGCCGCGCCGACCCCTGGATGTGACGTGCCCCGGTTCAGTGTCATCGTCCCCGCGTACAAAGTGCAGGCCTACCTGCACGCCTGCCTGACGTCCGTCCTCGAACAGTCCTTCCCGGACCTCGAGTTGATCGCCGTCGACGACTGCTCGCCGGACGCCTGCGGCTCGATCATCGACGAGTTCGCCGCCCGCGACCCTCGCGTACGGCCCGTGCACCTCGACGAGCACGTGGGCCCCGGCCCGGCCCGCAACGCCGGTCTGGAGCGGGCGAAGGGCGACTACCTGGTCTTCCTGGACGGCAAGGACAGCCTCACCCCGCACGCGCTGATCGCCATCGCCGACCGGCTGAAGGAGACCGAGGACCCGGACGTCCTGGTGTACGACCACGCGCGCACCTTCTGGACGGGCGAAACACTGCGCAGCGTCCAGTCCGCGCAGCTCACCGAGCGGGGCCCGGCGCCGTTCCGGCTCGACGACCGGCCGGGGCTGCTCAAGGTCCTCATGGTGGTGGGGAACAAGGCGTACCGCCGGGAGTTCATCGAGCGGGAGGGCTTCACGTTCCCTCCCGGCCACTACGAGGACACCCCCTGGACGTACTCGGTTCTGATGGCCTCCGAGACCATCGCGACGCTCGACCGCGTCTGTGTCCACTACCGCCAGCGACGCCAGGGGAGCATGCCCAGCGCACCCGGCACGACCACCGGCCGGGGCCACTTCGACATCTTCGACCAGTACGACCGTGCCTTCGCCCACCTCGACGCGCACCCGGAACTGGCGCACTGGCGCCCCGTCCTGTTCCGCCGCATGGTCGACCACCTCTCGGCCGTGTTCCTCGGACGCGACCGGCTGCCGCGCGACTCCCGTCCCGAGTTCCTGCGCCGGGCCCGCGCCCACTACGCCCGCTATCGCGTGCCGGGCGCCCGCCTCCCGGCCCGCAACTGGCTGCGGCACGTGCTCATCCGCCTGGGCAGCCACCGCACGTATCGCACGCTGTGCGCGGCGGCGCGGCTGAAGAGGCAGGTGACGGAAGGCGCCACGGCGGCATTCCGTGGTGTACGGGCCGTGGCGCTGCGGCTGCACTACCGCGTCCAGCTCCGGCTTCCCGTACGGGCCGACCGCGCCGTGTTCTCCAACGGGAACGGACGCGGTTACGGCTGCAACCCGGCGGCGCTGGAGGACGCGTTCCGGACGTACGCGCCGGACATCCGCACCGCGTGGATCGCGGCGCCCGAGCACCACCACACCGTCCCGACCTCGACCCGCAAACTGACCCCGGACACGGCCGCGTACTGGACAGCGCTCGCCCGCTCCAAGTACCTCGTCAACAACACCGACTTCGACCGCAAGCTGGTCAAGCGACCGGGGCAGATCCTGGTCCAGACGCAGGCCGGCACCCCGCTCAAGCGCATGGGCCTGGATCTCCAGGACCGCCCGGCGGCGGCCCGCGGCACGGACTTCGCCGAACTGCTGCGCGGCGTCGACCAGTGGGACTACTGCCTGTCCGGCAACCGCCACACCACGCTCGTCTGGGAGCGCGTCTTCCCCTCCGGCTATACGACGCTCGAGTACGGCCAGCCCCGCAACGACGTGTTCCAGCGGGCGACTTCGGCGGACGTGGCCCGGCTGCGCGAGACGCTCGGCATCCCCGAGAACGCGGTCGCGATCCTGTACGCGCCGACGCACCGCGACTACCGCCACTCCCAGCGCACCATGCTCGACCTGGAACGCGTCCTACGCCAACTCGGCCCGCGCTACGTACTGTTGACCCGCGCGCATCCCTCGTACGGGCAGCCGCTGACCCGCAGCGGCGGCCGGCTGATCGATGTGTCGGAGCATCCGAGCATCGAGTCCCTGTGCCTGGCCTCGGACGCGCTGATCACCGACTTCTCCTCCCTGATGTTCGACTACGCGAATCTCGACCGGCCGATCGTGATCCACGCGGACGACTGGGCGGCGTACGAGGCGGCACGCGGCACCTACTTCGATCTGCGCACCTTCCCGCCGGGAGTCGTCGCGCGCAGCGAGGACGAACTGATCGACATCTTCGCGACCGGCCACTGGCACGGCTCGCGCTCCGCGCAGCTGCGGGACGCGTTCCGGAAGCGCTTCTGCCCGTACGACGACGGGCGGGCCGCCGAACGTGTCGTACGCCGGGTCGTGCTCGGTGAGACCGCCGGGCTGCCGGCCGTGCTGCCGCTCGACGAGCGCCATCCGGTGCCGTCTGCGGAGGATGGCATTCCTTGGGTGCTCGATTCCGCCCGAACCGGGGATTATCCGACCGCCTCACCACGGGCAACTGTTTCGACACCCGGAGTTTCCATTCCCGTCGTTGACAGCCCCTGAAGCCCTCGGATCCCATCCTCCAACACACAGAAATTCCATAGACCCCGCTGTACGGAGTACACATGACCTCCAGCACCACCGAGCTGCCCCGTCCCAAGACCCTGTCGGACGTCAAGGGCTGGTTCCGTGCCGTCGATCAGCAGCTGTTCGACTGGTTCCTGTCCCGGCAGCTCGACAGCCAGCAGACCGGCAATCTGCTGGAGCTCGGCGCCTACATGGGAAAGAGCGCCATCTTCATGGCCTCCTACCTGCGTGACGAGGACAAGTTCACGGTGTGCGACCTCTTCGACTCCCCCGCCGAGGACGCGGCCAACAGCAAGGAGATGAACAAGTCCTACTCGACGCTGACCCGGCGGGCCTTCGAGGCCAACTACCTCGCGTTCCACGAGGAGTTGCCCGAGATCATCCAGGCGCCGAGCCAGGTGGTCGCCGACCGCGTCGAGGACAAGAGCTGCCGCTTCGCGCACATCGACGCCTCGCACCTGTACGAGCACGTGAACGCGGACATCGCCGCGGTGCGCGACATACTGCTGCCCGACGGCGTGGTCGTGCTCGACGACTTCCGCGCCGAGCACTGCCCGGGCGTCGCCGCGGCCACCTGGGGCGCGATCCCCACGTTCGACCTGCGCCCCATCTGCATCACGGGCACCAAGTTCTACGGCACCTGGGGTGACCCCGAGCCGCTGCGCGACGCGCTGCTGGAGTGGCTGGCGGGCCGTGACGACATGTGGCACGAGGTGCAGCAGGTCGCCGGGTACGGGCTGATCCGGATAACCGGCCAGAAGGCGACCGAGCCGAAGCAGCCGGCGTCCAAGTACGCGGCCGAGGAGCCGGAGCCGGTCGTCGAGGCGCCGAAGCCCGCGCCCGCCCCGCGCGCCGCCGCCACGCGGCCCGCCAACGTCGGCCCCGCCAAGCGGCGGCCGAGCCGGGCCAGGCGGATCGCCAAGGATCTGCTGCCGCCGATCGTCACGAGGGCGCTGGTCAAGGCCCGTAAGGGCTGAGGCTTCCCGGTGGGGCAAACCGTCGGCGTTTGAAACCCCGGGCGCCCGGCCCGCGTTGAGTGCGGGCCGGGCGCCGAGCCGTGTTTGGCCAGGGTCGCGTGTTCGACCAGGGTTACTCGACGACGAGCTCGACCGGGATGTTGCCGCGGGTGGCGTTGGAGTACGGGCAGACCTGGTGGGCCTGCTCGACCAGCTTGCGGCCGGTCTCGGCGTCGACGGACTCGGGAAGCTCCACGCGCAGCGTGACCGCGAGGCCGAAGCCCTCACCCTCCTTGCCGATGCCGACCTCGGCGGTCACCGCCGCGTCGCTGACGTCGACCTTCGCCTGGCGGCCGACGAGACCGAGGGCGCTGGCGAAGCAGGCGGAGTAGCCCGCGGCGAACAGCTGCTCCGGGTTCGTGCCCTGACCGTTGCCGCCCATCTCCGTCGGAATGCCCAGCTCGAGGTCGAGGCGGCCGTCGTTGGTGAAGGCGCGGCCCTCACGACCGTGGGTGGCGGTGGCGACAGCGGTGTAGAGCGCGTCCATGGGAACCGTCCCTCTCATCATGTGGATCAACATCAAGTTCAAGGTCGTATCGGCGGGCCTTGGGAGGTGACCGCCTCACGACCACAAGTAGAGCACACAATTCAGTTGTGCACAATCCAGTGACGCACTCGCGTTATCCTGGAGGCATGACCACTCCGACCCGAACCCCGGATCCCGCCGGCACGGACGCCGACACCGAGCCCCTGCGCGCCGCCGAGGACTTCCTCCGCCTCGACCAGCAGATCTGCTTCTCCCTGAACGCCGCCTCGCGCGCCTTCGGCGGCGTGTACCGGGTCGTCCTGAAGGACCTGGGGCTCACCTACCCCCAGTACCTGGTCATGCTCGTGCTGTGGGAGCACGGCGAACTGCCCGTGAAGAAGCTGGGCGAGCACCTGCGGCTCGACTCAGGGACGCTGTCGCCGCTGCTCAAGCGACTGGAGGCGACCGGTCTCGTACGGCGTGAGCGCAGTGTCCTCGACGAGCGGTCGGTGGTCGTCCGGCCCACGGACGAGGGCCGCGCGCTGCGCGAGCGGGCGCTGGCCGTACCGCGACGGATCGCCGCCGCGACGGGCTTCGACCTGGACGAGATCCGCGACCTGCGGGCTCGGCTCGACAAGCTCACGGCGGCGCTGGACGAGGCGGATCTGGAGAGCGGCTGACCACTTGAGACGCTGCTTCTGAGGGAGCTTGCGCTCACTACTGCTATCTCTCCCCACGGGACATCAAGCACCTCATAGCGGAGAATTATTCACAAAGCCTCCGTTTCGTCCTGTGGAAGCCAGGCACGCCATGCGAGCCACACACCCTCACCCGCCGCAGGTCTGCGTCGTCGTCATCGGGTACGACGACGCCGCCCATGTGGCGGACGCGGTGCGCTCCGCCCTCGCGCAGGGCCCGGCCGTCCGCGAGGTGATAGCCGTCGACGACGGTTCGACGGACGGCAGCCCGGACCTCCTCGACCGGCTCGCGCGCGGCGAACCGCGCCTGAAGGTCGTACGCCGCAAGGTCAACAGCGGCGGCTGCGGCAGCCCCCGCAACGACGGGATCGACGCCGCGACGGCCCCGTACGTGATGTTCCTGGACAGCGACGACGTACTGCCGCCCGGCGCGGTGGACGCACTGCTCGCCGCCGCCGTCGGGCGCGGCACGGAGGTCGCAGCCGGCCTGTGCGTACGCCGCGAACTGCCGTCCGGGCGAGAGGTCCCCTGGCGGCCCGAGCTGTACGCGAAACCCGTCCTCGTCCCCCACCCCTCGCTCCGCACCCGCCTGGTCCACGACACGCTCTGCGTCAACAAGCTGTACCGCACCGACTTCCTGCGCGAGCACGGCATCCGCTTCCCCGAGGGGCGCTTCCCGTACGAGGATTTCGTGTTCACCGCGCGCGTGCTCGCCGCCGGGCCGCGCCTCGCGCTGGTCCCCGACACGGTGTATGTCTGGCAGGTGCGCCGGTCCGCCGAGCGGCTGTCGATCTCGCTCGACCGGGCGGACGCGGACAACTGGCGGTCCAGGCTCACGGCCCACGGCATGGCGTACGACATCCTCCTCGCCGCCGGTGAGAAGCGGCTCGCACGGGCGGCGCGCGCCGCGTTCCTGGACCACAGCCTGCGGATGTACGCGCGCGAGCTCGGTCTGCGCGGTACCGGGTACCGGCGCGAGTGGTGGGCGCTCACGCGCGCGTATCTCGCGACGTTCGACGAGGGTGACTTCGCGGTGGCCCCCGCGCCCGGGCGGGTCGTCGCGCAGGTCGTCATGGCCTCCGAGGAGCCGCGCGACCTGAACCGCGTCAGGGAGCTCGCGTCGCGTCCGGCCCGGCTGGCGCCGCTGTATGCGCGGGCCGCGGACGGTACGCCGGTGTGGTCCGCCGACCTGCCCCAAGTGTCCCTGGAACACCTGTTGTTCCGGCCTGTACGTCACCTCCCTGTTGCCGTCGACGCGGAACTGCGGCCACGCGCGCGTGCCACCCGGCTTCGGCTGCGTCTGCATGAGCTGTACGGGCGGATGGCGGAGGCGGGGCCGGCGGGCGTGGACGTCGAGTTCACGCACCGGCAGGACGGGCGGGTGGGGCTTCGTCTCACGGCGCCGTTGCTGCCCGACGACTGCGAGGACGGCTCCGGGCTCGAATCAGGGGTCCACTCCTCGGTCTCGGGGGTCGGCTCCTCGGTCGACTCCTGGTGGGCCGAGGTGCCGGTCGACCTCTCCGCGCTCGGCTCCGGCACCTGGGATCTGCGGCTGCGGGTGCGGTTCCACGACGGCTCGGGCCGCGACACCACCGGGCACGCGGTCGCGGGGCCCGGACTGCTGCGCCGTACGGCGGTGTTGAGCGGGCGGCACGGCGTGGTGCTCGTCCAGCCGTACGCGACTCACTCGGGCTCGCTGGCGTTGCGGCTGGCGCCCGGTTGGCGGGGAATGGCCGCCGTGCTGCGCCGCCGGCTGCTGCGCCTGCTTCACTGACACGCGACCATGGACGTACGTATCCGAACCACTACCGACAGACGAGGGGACGGCCGTACATGACCTGGCTGATCACCGGCGGCGCCGGCTACATCGGGGCACATGTGGTCCGCGCGATGACCGAGGCGGGTGAACAGACCGTGGTGTACGACGACTTGTCCACCGGGATCGCCGAGCGCGTCCCCGAAGGCGTGCCGCTGGTCGTCGGCTCGACCCTGGACGCGGATCGCGTGACCCGCACCCTCACCGACCACGCCGTCACCGGTGTCGTCCACCTGGCGGCGAAGAAGCAGGTCGGCGAGTCGATGGAGCTGCCGCTGCACTACTACCGCGAGAACGTCGAGGGGCTGCGCGTACTCCTGTCCGCCGTGACCGAGGTGGGAGTGCCCTCCTTCGTGTTCTCGTCCTCCGCGGCGGTGTACGGCATGCCGGACGTCGACCTGGTGACCGAGGAGACGTCCTGCGTCCCCATGAACCCGTACGGCGAGACCAAGCTGGCGGGCGAGTGGCTGACCCGCGCCACGGGCCGCGCACACGGCCTGTCGACGGCCTCCCTGCGCTACTTCAACGTGGCGGGCGCGGCGACACCGGAGCTGGCCGACGTCGGCGTCTTCAACATCGTCCCGATGGTCTTCGAAAAGCTGACGGAGGGCGCGCCGCCGCGGATCTTCGGCGACGACTACCCGACACCGGACGGCACCTGCGTACGCGACTACATCCACGTCGTCGACCTGGCCGAGGCCCACGTGACGGCGGCCCGCCGCCTGGCCGCGTCCCCCGGCACGGACCTGACCCTCAACATCGGCCGCGGAGAAGGCGTTTCGGTCCGCGAGATGATCGACCTGATCAACGACCTCACGGGCTACGACCTGCCCCCGGTCGTCACGCCCCGCCGCCCAGGGGACCCGCCCCGCGTCGTGGCGTCGGCTGCGCGCATCGCCGACGAGCTGGGCTGGAAGGCGAGGTACGACGTCACCGACATGATCACGTCGGCTTGGGAGGGGTGGGTACGGCTGCATCCGGGGGCACGGCGCGGCTAGATCGGCACGCGCTGTCAGGGTTATGGGCCCTTACGGGCCGCGCGCCGGTGCTTGTTAGCCTCGACCGTGGCCCCTAGCCCGACGATCCGGTGGACTGTGGATCATGACAGCGACTGCGCCAACAACGTTGGTCCTCGCGGGGACAGGCAAGACCGGACGCCGCGTCGTGTCCGGGCTCGAAGCGCGTGACGTGCCGGTACGGATTGGCTCACGGCGCGCCGATCCGCCTTTCGACTGGCAGGACGACACCACGTGGGAACCCGCGCTACGAGGCATGGACGCGGCGTATGTGGCCTTCTACCCTGACGCGGCGTTCCCCGGCGCGGCCAGAACCGTGGGTTCCTTCGCAAACCTGGCAGTGGCCCGCGGCGTCCGGCGCCTCGTCCTGCTTGCCGACCGCGGTGCCGACGAAGCCGAGCGGTGCGAACAGGCGGTGCGGGACTCGGGTGCGGAGTGGACCATCGTGCGGGCGGGGTTCATCACGCAGAACTTCAGCGAGGCGTTCCTCGTAGAACTGGTCCGGGCCGGTGTGGTCGCCCTTCCGGCGGGCGACGTCGCGGAACCGTTCACCGACGCGGAGGACATCGCGGATGTCGCCGTCGCGGCCCTGACCGAGAACGGCCACGCCGGCCAGATCCACGACGTGACCGGACCACGACTGCTCACCTTCGCCGATGCCGTCGGCGAGATAGCGAGGGCGACCCGCAGAGAGATTCGCTATCTGCCGGTCACGCCCGACCAGTTCATCTCATCCCTGACCGGACGAGGCGTGCCGCCCGAGTACGCGACGCAACTGGCCGACCTGATGGCCGAGGTCTTCGACGGCCGCAGGGCCCAGGTGACCGACACCGTCGAGCGCATTCTCGGCCGCCCGCCCCGCGACTTCGCGGAGTACGTCCAGGAGACAGCCACAACTGGTGTCTGGGATGCCCATGCTGGGCCCTCTGGGGAAGCCTGACGTGCTCGGGAAATCAGAGCACGGCTGATGCCGATCGACCGCACGTCACGCGCCCTCGGCGCCGTACTCGGATCCGCCGTAGGGGAAGCTCTGGGGGCGCCCTTCGAGTTCGGGCCCGAGGGGGCTTCTCGGCACGCTTCCCGTCGCCCGGTGTCGGCGGCGAGATGTGCGGATGCTGCGGCTGGGACCCCGGCGAAGCCACCGGCATCCCTGAATCCGCCTGAATTCGATGCCTCTTGGTCGGCCTGGCGATAGGGTCCACATGTGCGTTGATCTTCCGGGCGGCGGCCAAGTGTCGCCGCGGACGGTGCGGGGCGCCTCCGACAGCGGGGCCGCCCCGGCAGGCATACCCGTCACCATCCCACCGGAGATCACACAGTGACTGCTCAGCAGCCCCTCGCCTACGACGCGTTCGTCGAACTCGCCCTCGCTGATTCCGCCGTCGTGGGCCTCGTCCTCAAAGGTTCCCAGGCCCACGAAGGCCTGACCACCAAGCACTCCGACCACGACCTGTACGTCATCCTCGCCGATGACGCGGCAACGGATCTCACCCGATTCACAGGCCACCGCACCCCCGAACTCGACCTCGTCATCGTCCCTCTCAGCGAGTTCCGCACGGCCGGAATGCCCGGCTTCGAGCGCTACGCCCTTGCCCGCGCCCAGGTGGTACTCGACCGGCTCGACGGAGCCATCGCCCAACTCCTGGCCGACAAGGCACATCTCGACGCAGATGAAGCCTTCCGGGACTCCCGTGACTGGCTCGACGCCTATGCCAACTCCCTCTACCGCTCCGTCAAGAACGACCGCGACGGCCATTCACTCGCCGCCCGCCTGGACGCCGCCGACAGCATTCGATTTCTGCTGGAACTGCTCTTCGCTCTCGACCGTCGTCCCCGCCCCTACAACAAGTACCTGGAGTGGGAACTCGCCCGATACCCGCTGCCCGACTGGGACACCGACATGCTGCTCGGTGCTGCGAGCCGCATCTCAGGGACAGGCGACGTCCCCCTGCAACGGCACCTCTTCGCTCACGTCGAGGCAGCGGCCCGGCGGGCCGGACACGGGGCGGTGCTGGATGCATGGGGCGCGGACCTCGACCTGATGCGACCGCGGTAGAGGGACGTCGCGGAGGGCGGACTGCCGCTGGCACCAGCAAAAGTGACCTTTGTCGGAGCGGGTCCGCCCGCCGCTGCGATCGTCGGGACAATCCCACGCGGACGCGCACCCCATGACGTACGCGCATCGCAGCCCCATGCCCCCTATCGGGAAAAGCGTGAACACACAGGGCCAGAATGCCCTTTAGGCGCTCAAACGAGCGGCGCTTGAACGAACCCGGAAGAAATACTCACCCCGTAGGACTCAACCCACCCCGCACAACAAGGCCGGCGAGGCCGACAAGCTCGTGGGCGTCAGCACCCCGAACGCGGCCTCGGTGGACATCGTCGACTCCGACAGCAAGTCGCTGCCCGACGGGGTGGACCTCCCCGCGAACCAGCTCGTGGAGCTGGAGCCGGGCAAGACCCATCTGGTGCTGCGGGACGTGCGCGAGATCATCAGGGGCGGCGACTTCATGAAGTTCACCATGCGGTTCGAGAACGCCGGGTCGATCACCTTCAACATCCAGTCCCAGATCCCCGCCTACGACGAAAGCCCGTCCCCGACCAGGTGAACGGCCCTCTGAGGGCTGCCAGCGCTGCGTTCTGCTGCGGCCAAGCACTCAGCTTCCCGCTTGACCTCCTCGCGGTCGGCGGGGTCGTCGAAGAATTCGGCGAGAAGGTCATCAGGCGTCTCGTAGGCGCCCGCTTCGTGGGTGTTCATCGTCGGCCCTCCGTCATCCTCTTTCAAGTGTGTACTCATCCCTCGACCCCTTCTCGCCCCAGCCGGATGGGCCAGGCGCACCGAGTTCGAACCAGTGATGCGGATTCTTGGAAACGGCTCTGTCCGCAGTCCCGTGAATCGACAGGTAACTTCGCTTCGCCCAGTGGACGAGAGTGACACTCGGAAGGCCGACCGGAGGATCAGCAAGTGTGGAGGAGCTGAGGTCTGCTGTCTCAGCCTCTCGCCGTCCTTGCTGCTGAAGCAGCCAACAACTTCTGGGTGTGCTGGTGCAGCCGCCGTGCTTCCTCGACGGTGAACCCGGGCCCGTGTGGACTGAGCGGCTCGCCCTGCACAAAGGCGCTGAGCGGTGCGGTGGGCGGATCGTCCAGCACTTTGAGGATCGGCGTCATGGCCTCCTCGACCGACTGGGCGGACCGGCGGATGACCTCGATGTGCGTCATGATGTCCGAGGCGTACTGCCCCGAGAAGCTGGTGTTGACCGTTCCTGGGTTGAGCAACACATACCGCACGTTGGTGTCCGGTCGACGGTCCGCGAAGTCGACGCCGAGCAGGTCATTGAGCCGACCGCCTTGCATGAGCGCCCGTTGCCCGTCGTACTCCCGGGCTAGTTGCAGGTCTTCCCAATGGATTTGAGCCTGGCCGCCGGGGCCCGCGACATTGAGGATGACTGGGGTGTCGGCGGCTTCGAGCAGGTCCACCAGCCCATGGCTCAGCACGAATCGGCTCAGGTAGAAGTGCGCGAAGGTGTTCTCGAAGCCTTCGGCCGTGACCAGGCGGGTGGTCCGGAAATGCCGGGCGCACAGCACCAGGGTGTCAACCCTCGCAAAAGACGACCGGACGCTGTCAGCCGCTGCTCTGGTCTCGGCTATCAGGCTGAGGTCGGCATTCACGAAGTGTGCTCGCTCGGCCGCACCTCGTTGCCGCGCGGCGTCCAGCCATGCCTTGCCCTTCTCCGCGTTGCGTCCGACGACCACTACCTCGTGTCCTCTGTCCAGGTAGTGGTGGGCGACGGCCTTGCCGATTCCGTCCGTGCCGCCGGTGATGACGTGGGTCTTCATCGCCCTGCTCCTTCGTCGTTGCGGCGACTCACAGGAACCGGGCCGCGATCTTTTCCGGGGTGACGTGGATGGTGACCAGTTCCGGGAGCGTGGCGTACGACTGCGGGTTGTGTTCGGCGTAGGTCTTGCCGGTGTACTTGACCGCCAGTTCGTCCATGCGTTCGCGGGCGCCCACGCTTTCGAATCGGGCGGTGCCGCTGATCACCGCGTATCCGTAGGGATCGTCCGGCGGGTTGACTGTCACGCTGAGCCGAGGGTCGCGCCGCAGATTGCGCACTTTGACCTTGTCCACGCCGGTCACGAAGAGCAGGTTGTCTCCCTGCCTGCCTACCCAGACCACGGACTGGTGCGGACTGCCGTCGGGCTGCAGGGTCGCCACAGTGACGAAGACTCTGGAGTCGAGGACTTCCTTTAACTTCTCGGACATGTGGACCGGGCTCACGTATGACTCCTGGGGTGAGATGACCTGACGACAGGCACGCCGAACCAACGAAGAGCCACAACTATGTGACATTTGATTGGCGATTTGCAATATACATGTGCCATCAACTGGGTGATCAGCCTCACTCTTGCGTATGCTTCGGTCACGATGAGAGCTGACGCGGCACGCAACCTGGACGCGGTCCTGCAGACCGGAGCACGTCTGCTGGCACACGACCCGAGCACGAGCATCGCGGCGATCGCAGCGGCAGCGGGCCTCGACCGACGTACCGTCTACCGCCGCTTCAAGACCCGCGAGACACTGATGACCGCCGTCTACGCGGCCAAGCTCGACGCCTGCGAGAAGGTCGTCGCCCAGGCACGGCTGACCGAGGCCCCCGCGGCGGTGGCACTGCACCGGTACGCGGAGGGCATCATCACCGTCAGCAGGCGGTGGCCCGTGGACGTCCAACAGGTGCACGACGAAGCGATGGCCGCCCGCCTCCAGCGACTGCTCGAGCAACTCGACGCCTTCATGGACCGCGCGGTCCGCGAGGGTGTCATCCGGCCCGGCCTTCCTGACCGCTGGGCCCGCTCCCTACTCGTCCACCTCACCAACATTGCCGCACACGAGATGCCGGAGCTGTCCCCCGCCCAGGGAGCCGACATGGTGACCCAGTCCCTGATCACCGGACTCGGCGCCACCTGACGCGGCCGGCCCAGCCACGGCCGACCGGTTCACGGACGCGGGATCAGCCGACCAGCCGGGCTCACCCCGAGCGCCGGATGGACTGTCTGTACGGAGGCCAGTTGGTACCAGCGCACCAGCTTGGGTTCTATCTGAAAGGCGCCCCCTTGTCCACTCCTCTCACCTGGCAGAAGTCCTCGTTCTCGGGCGGCGGTTCGGGCGAGGACTGCGTCGAACTCGCCACCGCCGACACTGCGATACGCCTCCGCGAAAGCGAGCACCCAACAGCCTTCCTCACCACCAGCCCCACCTCCCTGCGCGCCCTCCTCTCAACCCTCAAGTCCGGCTGCCTCACCTCGCGATGAAAACAGGTCAGGAAAAGCCGCTGCTTGCAGGCTTCTTCCAACTGACCTCGGAGAAGCCTGCGTCGGTGACGAAACGCGTCAACTGCCGCCGGTGGCCTCATTCCCCAGGGCGGAGCATGACGCCGCGCATGCGCTGCATCAGGGCGTCTCTGCGCTCTGAGGTCCGCTCGGCGGAAGGCGCCCTGGTGGCGGAGTGCTGCGGGAGTGGAGTTCGACGGCGAGCGGTGCTGCGGTGAACATCGAGGAGTAGGTGCCGACGACGATGCCGATGAGCAGGGCGAGGGCGAAGTCGGTCAGGGAGTCACCGCCCAGCAGGGCGAGCGCGGACAGGATGAACGCCGCGCCCATGCCGGTGTTGATGGTGCGCGGGACCGTCTGAAGGATCGCGGTGTTGGTGACGTGTGCGAAGGGTGTCTTGCGCGGCGCGGCCGCGGTCTTCCTGCCCGGCCACAGTTCCCTGATGCGGTCGAAGACGACGACGGAGTCGTTGACCGAGTAGCCGATGACGGTGAGCAGGGCGGCCAGGAACACCCCGTCGATGGGCTTGCCCAGCCAGGCGAAAACGCCGATGAGGATGAGCGCGTCGTGTGCCATGGCGGCGACCGCCGCGGCGGCGAACGTCCAGCGGAAGCGGACGGCGAGGTAGAGCAGCTGGGCGGCGAGAGCCACAGCGAGGGCGATGACGGCGCCGCGGCGCAGCTCTGCGCCCAGGCTGGGCCCGATCAGTTCGTCCCGTGTTTTCTCCGCGGTGCCGGCGAGGTCGTCGATCGTCTCGGTGATCCGGGCCTCCTCGGTGTTCGAGAGCTCGTCGGTGCGCACGGTCAGGGCGCCTTCCCCGGAGGTCTGGACGACGGCGCGAGGGAAGCCCGCGTCGGCCAGGGCATCCCGGGCGCGGTCGGCGGACACGGGGGCGGTGGTGGAGTACTCGATGAGCCGGCCGCCGGTGAACTCAACGCCGAAGTTCAGCCCGCGCACCGCGATCCCGGAGGTGGCCAGGACGAGGGCCGCGGCGGACAGGGCCAGCCAGCGGCGCCGGTGGCGCATCAGGTCCGGGTTGCGGCGGGAGAGCCAGTCGCGGACCGTGCCGGTGCTGGCGATGCCGGTGAGGCGGGGGTGTCGTCGTACAGCGCGGCGGGTGACGGCGAAGTCGGCGAGGACGCGGGTGACCACCAGGGCGCTGAGCATGGAGGCGAGGACGCCGATGCCCAGGGTGACGCCGAAACCGCGCACGGGGCCGGAGGCGAGGAAGAACAGCAGCCCGGCGGCGATGAGGGTGGTGATGTTGGAGTCGGCGATGGCACTGAAGGCGTTGCGGAAACCGGCCGTCAGGGCGGAGCGCAGGCTCTTGCGGCGGCGGGTGGCGTATTCCTCGCGGGCGCGTTCGAAGACGAGGACGTTGGCGTCGACCGCCATGCCGATGGCGAGGACGAACCCGGCGAGCCCGGGCAGGGTCAACGTGGCACCCAGGGCGGCGAGGGCGGCGTAGGAAATCAGTCCGTAGCAGGCCAGTGCCAGGACGGCCAGCGTGCCCATGAGCCGGTAGACGGCGATGAGGAACAGGGAGGTCAGCACGGTGCCGATGACGGCGGCCTGCGCGCTGGCCCGGATGGCCTGGGCTCCCAGCGTGGGGCCGACGGTGCGCTGTTCGACGGTCTCGACCGGCACCGGAAGTGCACCGCCGTTGATGAGCAGGGCCAGTTCCCGGGCCTCTGACTGGCTGAAGGATCCGGTGATCTGGGTGCTGCCGCCGGTGATGCCGGTGCGGCAGGCGACCGAGGGGTCGACCTGCGGGGAGGAGATGACCTTGTCGTCCAGCACGATGGCGACGCGGCGCGTGGGATCGCCGGCCGGGGCGCATGCTGCCGCACCGGTCAGATCCGCCCAGCCGTCCGCGCCCGCGTCTTTGAAGTCGACGCTGACGAACCAGCCGCCCACGCCCTGCTGGTCGATCCGTGCTTCGGCGCCGTCGACGTCGGCTCCCGTCAACGCGGAGGCCCCCAGGCGCAGCCGCTGTCCGGATTCGTCGGGCCGGAGGTGTTCCTTTGGCCGCTCGGGCGGTGCCTGTCCGGGTTCGGCGATGCCGAGCACGGGGTGGAAGGTGAGCTGGGCGGTACGGCCCAGGACGTCGGCGGCCTCGCGCGGGTCCTGCACACCGGGCAGTTCGACGATGATCCGGTTGTCCCCGGAACGGGCGATGGCCGGCTCGGCGACGCCGAGTGCGTCGACGCGGCGGCGTAGTACCTCCAGGGTGCGATCGGTTGCCGCCGAGTCCGCCTCGGCGGTCGGCGAGTCATGGGTTTCCAGCACGATCTGGGTTCCGCCGCGCAGGTCGAGGCCGAGGCGGACCGGTACGGCTGCGGCGATGTAGAGCGACAGGGCGAGAACAGTGAGGGCGAAGAACGCCCGTACACGCGTGGCGCGCGTCAAGAGTGCCTCCAGCAGGCATACCGCGGCCGCCCCGGGCGGCGCGGAAGAAGACAAGGGGAAATGTCAGGGGCCGGCTGGAGACGGTGGCGCCCGCCCGGTGTGCCACACGGTGTGCTCAGGAGGTCCGGCCGCCTCGGACGCGGGCGCCGGCAGCGCCCCCGGCTCGGGGCGCGGCAGCACGGGGCATCGTGGAACGGGTGTGCCCCCGGTCGGCGGAGCGTGCCGCTCAGCGGTGGTGTCCCGGAATACTCGCGCCGGGGCACCCCAGGTCGTGGTGCACGTGTCGTCGGTGTGCGGGGTGATACTGCCGCCGCTTCCCTGGGCCACCGCGGGGATCGAAGTCGTCACGCCGCTGGGAGAGGCGGGGGCGGCGGTGCCGAGAATGGCCAGAAGGCCGAGGAGGGCGACCAGTACGGGCAGCCGCCTGCCGACGTCTGCGCGGCCTGGACAGCCGCATGGGGTGGCGGCGCGACGGGGCTGGGCCATACCGCCGCCTCCTTCTCGGGCTCTGGTCGTCGTACCTCGATCCGGCGCGTGACCGGGGGCAGGGTTTCGCGAGGTGCGGGCGGTTCAGGGTTCGATCAGGCCGGCCCGGATGGCATAGCGGGTCAACTCCAGGCGGTCGCGCAGACCGAGCTTGTGCAGCAGATTCGCCCGATGGCGCTGCACGGTCTTGACACTGATGAACAGCGTCTCCGCGATCTCCTTGGAGGAATGGCCCTCGGCGACGAGTTTGAGGACCTCCTCCTCCCGGGCGGTCAGCACACGGTCCGGGACCTCCTCGCCACGCCGGACACGGTCGAGGTAGTTGCGGATGAGTGCGGTGACCGCTCCCGGGTAGAGGAACGGCTCGCCGCGCATGGCCGCCCGGCACGCGGCGACCAGATCACGGTCGGCCACCGACTTCAGGACGTAGCCGCAGGCTCCGGCTTTGAGCGCTTCGAAGAAGTACTGCTCGTTGTCGTACATCGTCAGCATCAGGATCCGCAGCTGCGGTTGGCGGGACGACAGTTCCCGTGCGGCCTGCAGTCCCGTCATGCGTGGCATGGCGACATCCAGCACGGCCAGGTCCACTTCGTGCGTGCGGGCCAGGGCGATGGCTTCCGCGCCGTCGCCGGCCTCGGCGACGACCTCAAGGTCTGGTTCACCGTCGAGGATGAGCCGCACCCCGCGGCGGACCAGGGCATGGTCATCAGCGAGCAAGATCCGGATCGGGGCCTGGTCAGCCATGATCGGCGTCCTCTTCCTCTGCGGTAGGCACGGGTTTCTTGGCGGTGGGTGCGGACAGGGACACGTGCGTGCCACCGGTGGTGCCGGTGTCGATCTCGAGCGTGGCGCCGATGAGCAGGGCGCGTTCGCGCATACCGCGGATCCCGGCGCCTTCCCGGGCGATACCGATGCCTCGGCCGTCGTCACTGATGCCCAGCATCACGGCACCGGCGGTTCGCCGCAGCCTCAGCTCGATGCGTTCGGCTTCGGCGTGGCGGGCGACGTTGGTCAGCGCCTCCTGCGCCACCCGGTAGAGCACCAGCTCGGTCTGCGGGTCCAGAGGCGGCAGGTCAGCGGCGAAGTGGCGTGTGATCTTCAGGCCGGTGTGGGTGGCGAAGTCGTTGGTCAGTGCCGTCAGCGCGCTGATCAGGCCCAGGTCCTCCAGGACGCCGGGGCGCAGCCTGCGTGCGAGCCGGCGTACTTCGTCCAGGCTTTCGCGGGTGGTCTCCTGCACCTGCTGCAGTTCGACGCGCAGGGGCTCGGGGGCCTGGTCGGCCGCTCGCTTGAGTCCCAGCAGGACCGCGGTGAGGCTCTGCCCGACCTCGTCGTGGAGTTCCTGGGCGATGCGCTGCCGCTCGGATTCCTGGGCGGACAGAGCGCGGGCGCTGCTCGTGGCGCGTTCGGCCTCCAGCCGGTCGAGCATGGCGTTGAAGGTGCGGATCAGCTCGGCCACCCCGCCGTGGCCGGTCACCGGCAGGCGCTGGCCCGGGCGCAGCAGGTCCACCCTGGTCATCAGCCTCGTGAGGCGGTCCAGCGGAGCCAGCCCGATACGCAGCAGGGCGGCGTTGGCCACCAGCATGACGATCAGTCCGCCGACCAGGATCACCGCCTCGGTCAGCAGCACCGGCACCGAGACGGTCACCGGTGCCCACAGCAGCAGCGCCGTGGCCGTACCGAGCACCACGGCGTTGAGCCCGAAGATCCGCCAGAACAACGACACAACCCGTTGAGCCTCCCTCGGAATACGCCCCGTCACCACTATCCGTCAGGCGGGCATGGGTTCCCCTCCGCGCATCACCAGGCTTGCTCGCCGCCCAGGGCCAGCCTGCCTGCGGCGCGACAAGCGTGTCGATGGGGTACAACACCCATCTCCCCTGGCGCCTGCATCACCGAGCCCTCTGCAGATGGGTGCTGTGGCCGATGGCTTCCCCTGACCCGGCGGACCAGGGTGGAGACATGAACCAGACGGCCGCCCCACCAGTACGGCCGCAGACAGCTGCGGCACGCAGCCCACCGTGGCCTCCGTGATGCCTCGGACTGGTCCATGGTCACCACCCCGTTCGAAGGGACTGCTTTCCATGCCACTCGACACCGCCGCCCGCCGCGAATCCGGCCCTGAACGTCTGACGGCGCATGAGGCCCGACAGCGTCTTGAGCATGAGCGCGCCTCGCGGCTCGTCCAGCTCACCGCGATCGAAGAGGCCGGACCCGAGACGAACGACCACCTCATGGCCGTACAGAAGGACGCCTTGCAGCGCGTGCTGAAAGAAATCGACGCCGCCTTCCAGCGCATCGAGGACAGCACGTACGGAATCTGCCAGGACTGTGCCCAGCCCATCCCTGTCGAACGACTGGAGATCCTGCCGTACGCGCGCTGCTGCGTCGGATGCCAGCGCCGAACCACCTGATCGCAGCCGGCGGTATGTGGAGCGAGTTCCTTTTCCCCTGTGTGGAGGCATGAGGAAGTGAACAACCAGGTCATCGGCGCCGACAACGCGGGCCTGCGCCCCGAGGATCTCGCCGGGCTCCACGAGAGCCTGCATGAGCAGCGCCTGTTCCGCGAGGAGCAGCTGCGGCAGATCGCAGCGCCGTCCCAGACGCGGGCCGAGCGGATACGCGGGCGGCAGGCGGCCTCGCAGATCGAGGTCCACGTCAAGCTCGCCGCCTCCGCCCGCATGGTCCTTTCCGATGTGGAAGCGGCACTTCAGCGGATGGACCAGGGCCGCTACGGCAGGTGCCACCTGTGCGCCCAGCCCATCGCCCTGGCACGCCTGAAGATCGTGCCGCAAGCCCGCTACTGCGGCCGCTGCCACCAGCTCCGAGAAGCAGGACGGTGACGGGTATGTCCGTGTACTTCGCACCCGTCGATGGCCCCACCACCTGGCCGGTGTGCCGGCGGTGTCCCGGGATCGCCCTCGACCTGGGAAGCTCCCGCACCCGCGCCTGGGTGCCCGGCCGCGGGATCATCCTCGACGTCCCCACCATCACCTTCGAGGGCGCCACGGGCTCCCACCCCATCCAGCGCGGCACCATCGTCGACCCCGAGGGCACCGCCCGGATGCTGCAGCGTCTTCTGGGCCCCCGCATTCCCCGCCACACCCGGCCCCTGATCGCCCTGACCACGCCCGTGCTGGGCGGCATCGCCTACCGCAAGGCAGCGCGCGCCGCACTGGAAGTCCTACGACCCCGCACCGTTTTGACCGTCCCCACCGCCACAGCGGTGGCACTGGGCGCCGACGCGGACATGAGCCGCCCTCTGCTCATCGTGGACATCGGCGCCCACCTCACCGAAGTCTTCCTGCTCGACGACGGGTCGGTCGTCGACGCCCACCGCACCGCCCTGGGCACCGACGACCTGGACCGGACGACCACCCACCGCACCATCGCCGACGCGGTGACCGGCACGGTGACCGACATGCTCCGACAGGACCACACCACGCAGACCCTCGACGCTGTCCAATGCGGCGTCCTCCTGGCCGGTGGCGGCGCCCTGCGCCCCCGCTTCGCCCACCAGCTCGCGCAAGACCTGCACGTGCCGGTGCGGCCACTGCCCGCCCCGCACACCGCCGCCCTGCGCGGCGCCGCGAAAATCCTGCAGTCCGCCCGCGGACACCCTTCCGTCACCCACTTCACCGGCCGCCCGCCACCGCAGTAGCAGCCACGTGGCCGAGCCACCCCTGACCGCTCCGTCCGCTGCGTCAGCAGGCACCGGCCTCTTCGGCATCGAAGGAGAGAGGCGACGTGACCGACGAGATACCGCAGGCCCAGCCGCCCCCTGCCCTGCGCCCCACCAGACTGTGGCGATGGCGGCGCAACCCCCTGCGCCGCCCCACCGACCTGGTGCAGGCATGGATCGGGCTTGCCCTGACCCTGGCCGTGCTGACTGCCGCCCCGCCGGCCATGGTGCTGGTGGGCACCACCGTGCACCGCTCCCTGCAGCAGACCGCCGACGAACAGGCCCAGTCACGACACCGCACCCCGGCCGTCCTGCTCCATGACGCCCCCCGCCACCCCGAACCCGGATCGCAGGAAGACCGGCACACCCGTTACCCGGTCAAGGTCCGCTTCACCGACCCCACCGGACACTCCCGAACTGCCACGACCGAAGTACGGCCCGGCCTGCCCGCCAAGAGCACTGTCCAGGTGTGGACCACCGACAGCGGAAAAATCACCGACCCGCCCTGGACCGCCAAGCAGATCCGCAGCCGTACCCTCGGCTCGGCCGGAGTAGCCGGTGTAGGAGTGCTCCTTGCCGGAGCGCTCACCTACGCCGCGGCCGCCCGCGCACTGGACCGGCGACGCCTGGCCGACTGGGACAAGGCATGGGCCCAGACCGCACCCCGCTGGACGACATCAACATGACAGCCGCTCCCTGGGGGAATCAGCCGGTGGGAATCATCGACTGGGACTTCGGTCGCCCGGCACCACGCCTGCACGACGTGACCTACACGCTCGAGTACGTCGCCCCGTTCCGCGACGATGCCGGGTGCCTGCGCCGGCTGCACTACCCGGCGCCACCCGACCGCCGTCTGAGGCTGGATCACTTCCGCCTGAGAGATCCGCTCCGCCTCGTGCAGACGAGCTGCCCGTGCCGTGGGGCCGGCCGAGCAACTGGCTCTGCAGCCGCGGGCGCAGAGACACGTTCGCCGCGGGCGGGACGGCGGTCCCAGTCCGCGGCGAGCGTTGGCGAGCGTTTCCGACGGGATCCGTCAGAGCTTGTCCATGCGGGTGTAGGGGCTGACGATTCGGGCCTGGCGGGCGCCGAAGTCGACGAGCATCGCGACGCCGTCCTCGACGCCGACGATCGTGCCCAGGCCGAACTGGTCGTGCGACACTCGGTCGCCCAGCTCGAAGTGCTTGGCGACCGGGGCAACCGGAGCTTTGAAGGGACTGGTGGGCAGATGGCGCCGGGGCGCGGAAGGCTTCGTCATCGTGTAACCAGTATGCGCCCCCGGAGGCCCCGAAAGTGAGTCGCCGATGACAACGATCCGGTCGCTGCGGGGGCTGATCGGCCGTACGGCACGCGGATTCGCCGGGGCGAGGGCCCGGATTCACCGAGCCTGAGGCCCGTAAGAGGCCCGTAAGAGACGGCTTCACCCACCCCTTACAACGCCCTTACAACGCCTTGAGCGCCGCCGCCGTGGCCCGCGCCAGTTTCTCCAGGTATCCCTTTGGGAGTTTCGGGTCGCGGATCACCACCGAGCGCCAGTACAGCGGTCCGGAGATCAGGTCGAGGGCCATCTCGTCGTCGATGCCCATACGGACCTCGCCGCGTCGCTCGGCCGCCACCACGATGCCGTTCGCGACGCCCTCCTGCCCTTCCCGCAGGGCCTTCTGCATGGCCTGGGCGATGTCCGGGTTGCGGGCCGCCTCCGCCTGGAGGTCGGGGATGACCTGCGAGGCGACGGGGTGGCGCAGGGCGCGGGACGTGACCTCGTACAGCAGCCGCAGGTCTCCCTCCAGGGTGCCGGTGTCGGGTGCCGGCAGTCCCTGTACGGCGATCGCCGACACCAGGTCGAGCACCAGGTGCAGCTTGGAACGCCACCGGCGGTAGACCGCCGTCTTGCCGACGCCCGCGCGGCGCGCGATCCCCTCTATGGACATCCGGGCGTAGCCGACGGCCGCGAGTTCCTCGAAGACGGCCGACCGGATGGCTTCCGTCACATCCTCGCGGAGTACGGCCGCCCCGGCGGGAGCCCTTCGGCGTGGCTGCTGGGGGCTCTGGGCGGCTTCGTCGGCTTTCCCGTCGGGGTTCGTCGTCATGCCGCACAGCATAGGGGCGTTACGACGAAACGGTTGCGTTCCGACGTCGAATCGGCCTACGCTCACGTTGCGACGATACGGTCCCGTCCCGACGTAAACGCCAAAGGATGCCGATGTGAGTCAGGTCCTCGACACAGCGCCTCCGGCGCCGACCCACCCCGACGCCCCGCCCGACGACGACCCCGCGGCACTCGCCGCCCGCTACGGCCTGACGGTCAGCGGCGCCCGCCCCTCGCTGCCCGCGTACGTCCGCGAGCTGTGGGCGCGGCGGCACTTCATCACGGCGTTCGCGACGGCCAGGCTCACCGCGCAGTACAGCCAGGCGAAGCTCGGGCAGGTCTGGCAGGTGGCGACGCCGTTGCTGAACGCGGCGGTCTACTACTTCATCTTCGGCGTCCTGATGGGCACCAAGCACGGTGTACCGGACTATGTCCCGTTCCTGGTCACGGGCGTGTTCGTGTGGACGTTCACGCAGAGTTCGATCATGGCGGGCACGCGGGCGATCTCCGGCAGCCTCGGCCTGGTCAGGGCGCTGCACTTCCCGCGAGCCGCGCTGCCGGTGTCGTACGCGCTGCAACAGCTTCAGCAGTTGCTGTTCTCGATGGCGGCGCTGGTCGTGATCCTGCTCTGCTTCGGGGTGCCGGTCGCGGCGTCGTGGCTGTTGGCGGTCCCGGCTCTGGCACTTCAGTTCGTGTTCAACGCGGGCGTGGCGATGATCATGGCGCGGCTGGGGGCGAAGACGCCGGACATCGCGCAGCTGATGCCGTTCGTGCTGCGGACCTGGATGTACGTCTCGGGTGTGATGTGGAGCATCGACAGGGTGCTCAGCGCTCACCAGGACATGCCGCACGTCGTACTGCTCGCGCTGGAGTGCAATCCGGCCACGGTCTACATCGACCTCATGCGGTTCGCACTGATCGACAGCTTCCACGCGAGCCAGTTGCCGCACCACGCGTGGCCGCTCGCGATCGGCTGGGCGCTGCTCGCGGGCGTCGGCGGCTTCATCTACTTCTGGAAGGCCGAGGAGACGTACGGACGTGGCTGAGCAAGCAGAGAACCCAAAGCGCACTGAGCGCGCTGAGCACAACGAGAAGATCCCCACCGTCATCGCCGACCGCGTCGACATCGTCTACCGGGTCAACGGCACCGGCGCCGGCCGCGGCTCCGCGACCGCCGCGCTCAACCGCATCGTGCGCGGCAGGAAGGCCGAGCAGGCGGCGGGCGTACGCAAGGTGCACGCCGTGAAGAGCGTGTCCTTCACCGCGTACAAGGGCGAGGCCATCGGCCTGATCGGCACGAACGGGTCCGGCAAGTCGACCCTGCTCAAGGCGGTCGCGGGGCTGCTGCCCGTGGAGAGCGGCCGTATCTTCACGCACGGCCAGCCCTCCCTCCTCGGTGTGAACGCGGCCCTGATGAACGATCTGACCGGCGAGCGCAACGTCCACCTCGGCGGGCTCGCCATGGGCATGAGCCGCGAGCAGGTCCGCGAGCGCTACCAGGAGATCGTCGAGTTCTCCGGCATCAATGAGAAGGGCGACTTCATCACGCTGCCCATGCGGACGTACTCCTCCGGCATGGCTGCCCGCCTGCGGTTTTCCATCGCCGCCGCCAAGGACCACGACGTGCTGATGATCGATGAGGCGCTCGCGACCGGCGACCGCTCCTTCCAGAAGCGCTCCGAGACTCGGATCCGTGAGTTGCGCAAGCACGCGGGCACGGTGTTCCTGGTCAGCCACAACAACAAGTCCATCCGGGATACGTGCGACCGGGTGCTGTGGCTCGAACGGGGGGAGCTCCGGATGGACGGGCCGACCGGCGAAGTCCTCGCGGCATACGAGGAGTTCACCGGCGGAAGGCGTTGACGGACGGACCTCCTCAGCGCTCCAGGAAAGCGAACAGTTCCTCCCAACGCCGTACGACCTCATCCGTCCCGTATCGCTGGATGTTCGCCCTCGCCGCATCCCCCATCCGGTCCCGCAGCTCCTTGTCCGACATCAACGTGTCCAGCCTGCGGGCCAGTTCGCCCGTGTTGCCGAGCGCCGCGAGCAAACCGTCCTCCCCGTCCCGGACGATCTCGCGTACCCCGGGCGCGCAGTCGAAGGCGGCGCACGGCAGGCCCGTCGCCATCGCCTCCATCAGGGCGAGCGGGAAACCCTCCCCCCGCGACGACTGGACGAAGACCGAGCCGCCGCGCAACGCGCCCGGCACATCACCCGTACTCCCCATCCACTCCACGGAGTTGTCGAGTCCCAGTGCCGTGCACTGCTTCTTCAGGAGCTCCTCGTCCTCCCCGGAACCGTAGATCCGCAAGGTCCAGCCGGGGTGGTGCGGGGCGACCTCGGACCAGGTGTCGAGGAGCATGTCGATGCCCTTCTGATCGTGCAGGCGGCCCATGCTGACGACCACGTTCGCGGTGCGCGGCGAGGGGACGTCGGGCATGAAGGGCAGTGGATTCGGCATGTACGAGGCGTTGTTGAGGCCCTGGCCGATCCACAGGTCGGCGTCCTCGCGGGTCAGGGTCAGCAGGCGGTCGACGTCGCGGTAGTGCTTGAGCACGCGCCGGAAGCGTCCGGCCGCCTTGGAGTACGCGTACGACTCGTGGCTCATGCCGATGACGGTCAGGCCGCGTGTGTCGGCCAGTTCCACCCACTCCATGGCCCACACCTGCGTGACGATCACGACCGCACCGGGCCGCGCCGCCCGGAACAGCACCGTCAGCCGGGCGGCCTGCTCGCGCATGCTCGCCCGGCGGGCACGACCGGGGCGGGGCGGCCGTCCGGAGTACAACGTCGTGGTCGGATACGGGAGTTCGCCCAGCTCCTGCTCGACCTCGGCCGGAGCGATGCCGACGACGTGCACGCGATGCCCGCGCCCGGTGAACAGCCGGGCCATCTGGTGCGACCAACTCGTCACTCCGCCCAGCTCGTTGACACTGTTGGAGACGAAGAAGACGTCCCGCTCCGGATACCCGCTCACGCGCGCCTCCACTGGGAGAAGAACTGCTCGACGACGCTCCGCGCCGCGTCCCCCTTGTCGTACTCGCCGAAGTCCGCGACGAACCGCTCCCGCGCCGCCGCGTACTTGACCACCTGCTTCTCCAACGAGCCGAGGACAGCGTGCAGTTCGTCCTCGGTGCGCACGACGGGTCCGGGTGCCCGTTCCAGCAGGTCGAAGTAGGTCCCGCGGCCCTCGTACACGTACTCCTCGTAGTCGTACACGAAGAAGAACATCGGCCGGTCGAGAAGGGCGTAGTCGAACATCACGGACGAGTAGTCGGTGATCAGGCCGTCGGCGAGCGCCAGGAGCGGTGTCACGTCGTGATGCGCCGATACGTCGATGACGCGGCCCCGCACGGACGGCGGGAGCACCACGTGGTCGAGGTAGTGCGAGCGGACGAGGAGGACGTAGCGGTCACCGAAGGTGTCCGCGAAGCGCTCCACGTCGAAGGGCAGCTCGAAGCGGCCCTTCCCGCGCCCGCGGAAGGTGGGCGCGTACAGCAGGACCCTCCTGTCCTCCGGGATACCCAACTCGGCGGCCAGCGGCGGTCGTTCGGTGGACCGGCGGGCCCGTACGAGCGCGTCGTTGCGCGGATAGCCCACCCTCAGCAGCGTCTTCTCCTTGAGGCGGAAGGCGCGGGCGAGCGTGCGGACGTCGTGCTCGGAGCGGATCAGGAAGCGGTCGAAACGGTCCAGCGTGCGCTGCTGCTCCTCTTGCCGACGACGGGACTTGAGCTTCCACTCGGGTTCGTCGAAGCCCATCCGCTTGAGCGCCGAGCCGTGCCAGGTCTGGATGTACGTGGTCCGGGGCCGCTTGGTGAGCTTCAGCGGATAGCTCTGGTTGTCGATCCAGAACTCGGCCCGGGCCAGCGCCTTGAGGTAGGGCCCCGACCAGCGGCGTACGAGAGTGGCATCGGACGGAAAGCCCACCGGGCTGCCGCTGTACGACCACACCGCCTCGAACTCCAGGCCCTGGCGCCGCATTTCCTCGTAGATCGCCCGCGGGCTGTCGCTGTACTGCCGGCCCAGGTGGCTCTCGAAGACGACCAGGCCCCTCTTCACGGGCAGTCGGCTGAACACCTCGTGGTAGAGCCGGATCTTGGTGTCGCCGGAGGTCAGCTTCCTGCGCACCGCCTTCGCCTTCCGGTACCCGGACTTGGCGAGCCGGCCCGGCGGCCCCTGTACCCCGCGCGCGACGAAGGCGTCCACCTGCTCGTGGGACACGAGCCGGAAGCAGAGATGGCCACGCGCGGAGATCTCGGGCTCGATGTGGTGGGCGGCCAGCCGGGTGAGCCGGGGCCGGACGGGCAACTGCCCGGTGGCCAGGCCGGGTTCGGAGGCGGTGAGCCGGGTCGTGGTGCGGGTGCCGTCGACGTCGAGATGCAGGCGTACGTCCCATACGGCGTCCACGATGCCCAGCGGACGCAGCCGCCGTGCGAGGTCCGCCGAGGCCTCCCAGGCGATGGTCTCGCCCTCGTGCCGCAGGGTGGCCACCGGGAAGCGGAAGGTCTGGAGGCGCAGGCTCTTGCGGCGGGCGTAGAACTCCAGCTCGCCGCTGAGCCGCGCGCCGGGCGGGACGATGCCGAGCGGGTTGGTGATGCGCCCGGCCAGCCGGACCGTGCCGGCTGCTTCCGCGTAACCGGTCAGGGCGTTGCGCAGGAACATCTTCTCGACGGGCTTGGTGTGGTAGCCGAGTTCGGTGACGTCCAGGACCTGCCGCCCGAAGCCGTCGCCGTCTCCGTCGAGGTCTCCGTCGAGATGACCGGCGTCGCACCAGTAGATCCGCCCGTCGCGTTGGAGGAGCGGCGAGGAGATCTTGTCGCGGTTGGTGAGCGTGTCCACGGCCGGGAGGAGGTGGTCCCAGTCGCTCCCCCGCAGCAGATGGGCGCAGATGGCGTGGATGGGGTCCACCTCGTCGAAGGCGGCGCGGTCGATCGAGTCGAGGTAGTCGCGGGTGATCGCGGCGAACTCGTGGCGGTAGGCGGCGTCACGGAACGGCAGTTCACGCAGGTGCAGCACCAGATCGTGCTTGAGGAACTTGACGTCCTTGTGGAACTTCAACTCCAACAGGCCCTGTTCTGCGAGCAGTTGGTCGACCCGGCGGTGAATCTCCATCCGCTGTGCGAAGTTGGCGATCTCGTCGCGCCGGTTGCTGATCGACTTCGTGGCGGCCTTCTCGACGACGTTCCAGTCATAGACCCGGTTCGGGATCAGGGTGATGCGGCGGGCGGCGGCGTACGCCTGCGCCGAGAAGAGCAGGTCTTCGTAGTGGATGCCGACAGGGAAGCGCAGGTCCCGGTCCAGCAGGAACTGTCTGCGGTAGCACTTGTTCGTCGACAGGGTGTCGAAGACCAGCAGGTCGGGCAGCTCGGCGATCGACTCGAGGGTGCGGGTGCGCTCGTACAGCCAGGGATACCACTTGACCTCCTTGCGGCTGCGCGAGTCCACATGCACTCGGACGCACAGTCCGGAGACGAGGTCGGCGCCGGTGGTCCCGGCCGCTTCCAGGAGGTTCCGGCAGGCGTTGCGCTCCAGTACGTCGTCGCTGTCGAGGAAGACGACGTACGTACCGCGCGCCTGCTCGATGCCGTGGTTGCGCGGCGCCCCGCAGCCGCCGCTGTTCTCCGGGAGCCGGTAGGCGCGTACGCGAGCGGGATGCTCGGTGGCCAGCCGCCGGGCCACCTCGTACGAGCCGTCCGTGCTGCGGTCGTCCACGATCACGACCTCGACGCCGCGCAGCGTCTGCGCCAGCACGGACTGGACGGCCGTCGGCAGGCGGGACTCGTCGTTGTAGACGATGACGACGACGGTGATGTCGGGCACGGCGGCGGTGGAGTCGGGCGGCCGGGACGGATCCACGTTCATCCCATGAATCCTAAATGTCCCGGTCGCCCCCGTCCGCGTACATACCGCCGTACGTACCGGCGCGCGTACCGACGTTCCTACCGCCTACCGCCTACCGCCTACCGCCTACGAATGCGTACGCAACAACGTCCGCATCGTCCGCATCGCCACCGACAGGTTCGCCAGGTCGAAGGCCTCGGAGCCCTGGATCTCCTCCAGGGTCGTACGGGCCCGGCCCAGGATCGCCGCGTTCTTCTGCTCCCAGGCCTTGAACCGCTGCTCCGGTGTGGCCGCGCCGTTTCCGCAGGCGAGGACGTCGGAGGTGAGCGCCGCGTGGGCCGCGTACAGGTCCTCGCGGATGGAGGCGCGGGCCATGGACTGCCAGCGGTCCGCGCGCGGGAGCTCGATGATGCGGTCCATGAGCTGGGTGATGCGGAGGCGGTCGGCGAGGTCGTAGTACACCTCGGCGACGGCCATCGGGTCCTTGCCGGTGCGGTCGGCCACCGCGACGACGTCGAGCGCCGGGAAGGCCGCGGAGAACCCGGCGACGCGCTGGGCGAGCTCGTCCGGGACACCGGCGTCCGACAGCTCGTCGTAGATCCGCTGGTACCACTCCAGGTCCGCGCCGCGCAGCATGTTGGGCAGCTCGGCCCAGACCCGTGCGACCCCCTCGCTGAAGAAGTCGATCGTCTCGGCGAGCTCGAGCGGCTGCGGCCGGTTGTTGAGCAGCCAGCGGGTGCCGCGCTCGACGAGACGGCGGGAGTGCAGTCGGATACGGGTCTGGACGGCCGCCTCGACCCTGTTGTCGAGCGCCTCGACCTCGTCCCACACCTCGCTCAGCCCGAAGATCGCGCGGGCCGCGGTCTGCGCCCGGACGATCTCCTCGAGGGAGGCTCCGGTCTCCTCGCGCAGTCGGTGCAGGAAGCTCGTACCGCCCGTGTTGACCGTGTCGTTGACCAGCACCGTCGTGGTGATCTCGCGGCGCAGCGGGTGGTTGTCGATCTGCCCGATGAACTGCTCGCGCAGCGCGGTCGGGAAGTACGCGTGCAGCAGATTCTGCAGGTACGGGTCGTCGGGAAGCGAGGTGCGCAGCAGCTCGTCGGCGACCGTGATCTTCGTGTACGCGAGGAGGACGGCCGTCTCCGGCTGGGTCAGACCGTGCCCGGTGTTGAGGCGCTCACGGATCTGTCGCTCGGTGGGCATGAACTCCAGGGCCCGGTCGAGGTGCCCGGCGCGCACCAGGTGGCGCAGATAGCGGTGCTGGGCGTGGAGCATGTCCGGGGACTGGGCCTGTGCGTTGGAGAGCGCGACGTTCTGCGCGTAGTTGTTGCGCAGGACCAGCCCGCCGACCTCGTCGGTCATCTCGGCGAGCAGCTTGTTGCGCTGCTTGACGGTCATGTCGCCGTCCGCGACGACCGTGTTGAGCAGGATCTTGATGTTCACCTCGTGGTCGGAGGTGTCCACGCCCGCGCTGTTGTCGATGGCATCGGTGTTGACCTTGCCGCCGGCTTGCGCGAACTCGATCCGGCCGAGCTGGGTCAGGCCCAGGTTGCCGCCCTCGCCGACGACCTTGACCCTGAGGTCGGCGCCGTCCACGCGGATCGCGTCGTTGGCCTTGTCGCCGACGTCCGCGTGCGTCTCGGTCGACGCCTTCACATACGTACCGATGCCGCCGTTCCACAGCAGGTCGACCGGTGCCTTGAGGATGGCCCGCATCAGATCGGCCGGGGTCATCTTGGCGACGCCGCCCTCGATGCCGAGAGCCCTGCGGATGTGGCTGTTGAGCGGGATGGCCTTGGCGGTACGCGGGAAGATGCCGCCGCCCTGCGACAGCAGCTCCTTGTTGTAGTCGGCCCAGGAGCTGCGCGGCAGCTCGAAGAGGCGGCGGCGCTCGGCGTACGAGGTGGCCGCGTCCGGGTTCGGGTCGATGACGATGTGCCGGTGGTCGAAGGCGGCGACCAGGCGGATGTGCTCGGACAGCAGCATGCCGTTGCCGAACACGTCGCCGGACATGTCGCCGACGCCGACGACGGTGAACTCGTCGGTCTGGGTGTTCACGCCCAGCTCCCGGAAGTGCCGCTTCACGGACTCCCAGGCGCCGCGGGCGGTGATGCCCATCTTCTTGTGGTCGTAGCCGGCGCTGCCGCCCGAGGCGAAGGCGTCGCCGAGCCAGAAGTTGTAGCTCTGCGCGACCTCGTTGGCGATGTCCGAGAAGGTCGCGGTGCCCTTGTCGGCGGCGACGACGAGGTAGGTGTCGTCCTCGTCGTGCCGTACGACGTCGGCGGGCGGTACGACCTCACCGGCCACCATGTTGTCGGTGATGTCGAGCAGCGCCGAGATGAAGGTCTTGTAGCTGCGGATGCCTTCGGCCAGCCAGGCGTCGCGGTCCACGGACGGGTCCGGCAGCTGCTTGGCGACGAAGCCGCCCTTCGCGCCGACCGGCACGATGACGGTGTTCTTGACCATCTGCGCCTTGACCAGGCCGAGGATCTCCGTCCGGAAGTCCTCACGGCGGTCGGACCAGCGCAGACCGCCGCGCGCGACCTTGCCGAACCGCAGGTGGACGCCCTCGACACGAGGTGAGTACACCCAGATCTCGTACGCCGGACGCGGCGCCGGAAGGTCGGGGATGGCCGTCGGGTCGAACTTCATGGAGACGTACTCGTGCGGCTTGGCGCCCGCCGCCTCCTGGAAGAAGTTGGTGCGCAGGGTCGCCTTGATGACGGTCAGGAACGACCGCAGGATCCGGTCCTCGTCGAGGGAGGCAACCTGGTCGAGGGCGGCGTCCAGCTCCTCGAGGAGGGCGTCGGTCAGTTCCGTACCCGCCCGCTGGCGGTCCGGGGACATCCGCGCCTCGAAGAGGGAGACGAGCAGCCGGGTGGTGTGGACGTTGTTGCGGAGGGTGTCCTCCATGTAGTCCTGGCTGAAGGTGGAGCCGGCCTGGCGCAGGTACTTCGCGTACGCGCGCAGCACCATGGCCTGCCGCCAGCTCAGGCCGGCGCTCAGGACGAGCGAGTTGAAGCCGTCGTTCTCGGCCTGCCCCGTCCAGGTCGCCGAGAAGGCGTCCTGGAAGCGCTCGCGGGCGTCGTCGGCGAGATAGTCGCCGCTGCCCTTGGTGGGGGGCACGCGCAGGCCGAAGTCGTAGATCCAGGCGGAGGTACGGTCCGAGCAGCGCAGCTCGTACGGGCGCTCGTCGGTGACCTCGACGCCGAGCCGGGTGAGGACCGGCAGTACGGCGGAGAGGGAGACCGGCGCTCCGGTGCGGTAGATCTTGAAGCGGCGCTCGCCGGGCGCGGCGCCCACCGGCTCGTACAGGCTGAGCGCGAAGTCCTTGCCGTCGCCGAGCTGCTCCAGGTTCACCAGGTCGGCGACCGCCGCGCGCGGGTTGTGGTCGGCCTTGTAGCCCTCGGGGATGGCGTTCCCGTACCGGCGCAGCAGTTCGGCCGCGCGCTCCTCGCCGCACTCGGCGTTCAGCGCCTCGGCGAAACCGTCGGCCCAGGAGCGGGCGGCCTCGACGAGCCGGGCCTCGATGCGCTCCTTGTCGGCGTCGGACAGCTCCGGCAGCTCGGTGCCCTGCGGGACGCGGACCACGAAGTGCAGCCGGGACAGGATCGACTCGGTGTTCCAGGCTGTGAAGTCGACGCTGGTGCCGCCGAGTTCCTCCTTCAGGAGGTCGATGATCCGCAGGCGTACGGCGGTGGTGTAGCGGTCGCGCGGCAGGTAGACGAGGGCCGAGTAGTAGCGGCCGTACTCGTCCTGGCGCAGGTAGAGGCGGAGCCGGCGGCGCTCCTGCAGGTAGAGGACGGAGGTGACGATGGAGCGCAGCTCGTCGACCGGGGTCTGGAACAGCTCGTCGCGGGGGTACGTCTCCAGGATCTGCAGCAGATCGCGCCCGTCGTGGCTGTTGGGCGAGAAGCCCGCGCCCTTGAGGACCTCCTGGACCTTGCGACGGATGACCGGCACGCGGCGTACGGACTCGGTGTACGCGGCGGAGGAGAAGAGCCCGAGGAAGCGCCGCTCACCGATGACGTTCCCGTTCCCGTCGAACCTCTTCACGCCGATGTAGTCGAGGTAGGACGGCCGGTGCACGGTGGAGCGGCTGTTGGCCTTGGTGAGGATGAGGAGCTTGTGCTCGCGGGCCTTGGCGCGCGCGTCGGCGGGGAGCCGGCTGAAGGAGTGCGAGTGGCCGTGGGCGTCGTCGCCGCTGTGGTGCGGGTCGGCACGCAGAATGCCGAGGCCGGTGCCGGGTACGGCGGCGAGGGAGTCGTCCTCCGTCAGTTCGTACTCGCGGTAGCCGAGGAAGGTGAAGTGGTCGGCGGCCAGCCAGCGCAGCAGCTCGCGGGCCTCCTCGACGTCCTGGTCGCGCAGATCGTCGGCGGTGGGCTCGGCCGGCAGGTCGTCGGCGATGCGCAGCGCGGCATCCCGCATCTTCTCCCAGTCCTCGACGGCCTCGCGGGTGTCGGACAGCACGCGCAGCAGGTCGGCGGTGATCTGCTTCAGGTCGGCGCGGTCGGTCTCGCGGTCGATCTCGACGTGGATCCAGGACTCGATGTGGGCGTCGTGCGGCAGGTCCTCGGCGGCGGGCCGGGTGGGCTGCACCTCGATGAGCTTGCCGGTGACATCGCGCCGTACGACGAACTGGGGGTGGATGACGACGTGAATGCCGCGACCCTGCCGTGACAGCTCGTTGGTCACGGAGTCGACGAGGAAGGGCATGTCGTCGGTGACCACCTCGACGACGGAGTGGCTGCAGGTCCAGCCGTTCTCCTCGACGGTCGGGGTGTGGACCCGCACATTGGCCGTGCCCTGGGGGCGGTTCTCGGCCAGTCGGTAGTGGGAGAAGGCGGCTCCGAAGACATCGACCGGGTCACGGTCGGTGAGGTCCTCCGGGGCGGTGTGCAGGTAGTAGCGCTGGAGGAACGTGAGCACGGTGGCGTGGTCCGGGGTGTCGGAGGTGCCCTCGTCCTTCGTCCCGGTCGGTAGATGCACCCCGGCCGGGCTGTTCTCAGCTACCCGGGCGGCCCGTTCGAGCAGCTCGGCCTTGGCTTCGTCCAGCTTGGTCTGCATTGTCCTCTGGCTCCTGTCGCGCGCCGTTGCGTGACGCCGAAAAACGTGAAGTGACGTAGCGCCGCGACGCGGGGTGTCCGGTCTGGTTCGACGCTATGCCGCGATGAGAGAGGGGCGGGGCGTTATCGGCCATTTTCGGCACCGCCGGAGACTGTGAGACTGCTCTCGGTGACCCGTACCGCCCGCGAAGACCAGCGACCGCCCGGCCACGGATGTCGTCCGTGCGGTCCGGGCGCAAAGCGGGAAGACAGACGCTCCCGCGACATATCGCGCTGATCACGTGACAAGGCTATCGCCCCGCACGGGGGCTCCGTCATGAGCCGCATGTGTACAAAAGAGGGGGTGGGATTTTGACAGTCTGCACAGTGCGCGGGGCTACGAAGCCCCAGCCGCGTCTCCGGCGGCGGTGAGCGGCCTTGGCAATGTCCGCGCCGTTACCACGCCCCTGGGGAGGCCGCAGGCCTTCCTTTAGGGGCGCGGGGCTGTATCGATTTGCGGCTCCGCCGTGATGGGGCCCCGCTCGCTCATGGGGGTCCCCCGCTCGAGCGAAGCCGAGAGTGGGGAGGAGCCGAGAGTGGGGAGCGACCAGCCCCCACCGGCCCGCACTTCAATCACCGCACCTCCAGCGGAGCGTCCCGGTGGCGCGAGAAGTCGTGCGGCTTGAGGGTTGGGAGTAAGAACCCACCCGTCCACACATCCGCAGCCGAGCACCCGAGTCCCTCAGCTCAACGCAAACCCCAGCGCGCAGCCCCCTTGGCAAAGCCCCGACGTGGAGGCACGTTGGGCGGGACGGATCCCGGCGAAGGGAGCGGAGCGACATGAGTGCGAAGATCCTGATCGTCACCGGAGACGCCGCGGAGTCACTGGAGGTCCTGTACCCCTACCAGCGCCTGCGCGAAGAGGGCTACGAAGTCCACATCGCCGCCCCTGCCCGCAAGCAACTCCGCCTCGTCGTCCACGACTTCGAGCCCGGCTTCGACACGTACACGGAGAAGCCCGGCTACACCTGGCCCGCCGACCTGGCCTTCTCGGAGGTCGACCCCGGCCAGTACGTGGCCCTGGTGATCCCCGGCGGCCGGGCACCCGAGTACCTCCGCAACGACCCCGAACTCCGCAAGATCCTGAAGTCCTTCTTCGACACGGACAAACCCGTCGCCCAGATCTGCCATGGTCCCCTGCTGACCGCGGCGATCGACGGCCTGAGGGGTCGCCGCGTCACGGCGTACCCGGCGCTGGAGCTGGACATGCAGGCCGCGGGCGCCACCTTCCAGGACGCCGAGGTCGTCGTCGACGGCACCCTCGTCTCGTCGCGCGTCTGGCCGGATCACTCCAGCTGGATGCGGGAGTTCCTCACGGTGCTACGGGCGAAGGCTCCTGTGACCTGACCTCGGCTTCGGCTTCGGCTTCGGCTGACCTGACTTCGACGGGGCGTACGTCACGGGTCCATCACCCTCGTACGCCCCCTCAGGCCGCCAACCGCTCAGCCTCCACGACCGCTTCCTCCAGGCTGTCCACGACAGGGACCCCTACCGCTTCGAGGCTGGCCCGGCTGTGCGAGCCCCCGGTGTAGAGCACGGCCCGAGCCCCCACGTGCCGGGCCGCGATCGCGTCGTCCGCCGCGTCGCCGATCACGACCGTACGAGCGGGCTCGACGCCGGTCAGCGCCCCCACATGTCGCACCATGTGCTCGGCCTTGCTGCCGCCGGACGGCCCGGTGCGCCCGTCGACCCGTATGAAGTGCGGCTCGATCCCGAAGTCCCGTACCAGCGGGACGAGTTCGTCATGCCCGTACATACTCAGCAGTGACTGGCTGCCCCCGGCCGAAGCCCACTCGGCGAGCAGCCCCGGAACTCCGTCGGTGAGCCCGCAGCCGATCCGGTGCTCCGTGTAGTACCGGTGGAAGGTCTCGTCCATGACCGCCCACTCCGCGTCCGTGGGCAGTCGGCCCATCAGCCGCTCGTAGAACCGCGGCACCGGCACGCAGTACAGCTCCCGGTACTGCTCCAGCGTGATCGGCTTCAGCCCCAGCTCGGCGAACGCCGCGTTCGTCGCCCCGATGATGGCCGCGTTGTCGTGGAACAGGGTCCCGTTCCAGTCCCACACGATGTGCGCTGCTCTGTGCTTCCCCATGCCAAAGAACGTACCCGCCCACACTGACAACGCCGCCGCCATTTCTTCACCGGCGGCCTCGGCTCAGCCCTCTTCAGTCCCCGAGCCCCACCAGGTTCGGGATCTCCTGCGTGGCGAACCACAGCAGCTCGTGGTCCTCGGCCCCGTCCACGACGAACTGCGCGTCGTCGTCACCCGTGTCCGCCGCGCCCAGCGCGTCCGCCGCCGCCGTGACATCCGTCTCGGCCTCGCCCGAGTCGACGTGCACGGCCGCGGCCTTGGTCAGCGGCACGGGCCCGTCGACCCGCACCTCTCCGAGCGAGCCGGGGTCGAGTCCACGATCGGGATCGGCGACCGCGGCCCCCTCCGGAACGTCGACGGCGACGACCACGCGTCGCCGCACGGCCCCCGGGTCGAGCGCGAGCAGCCGCAGCGAGGCGAGCGCGGCCCGGCTCAGCGCCGCGTACTCCAGCTCCTCGATGTCGTCGGACAGATACCACTCGCGCAACGCGGGCGTGACGGCGTACGCGACGAAGGGCCCGGCCCCGAGCTCGCCCGTCTTGTACGCCTCGGCGAGACCGGAGAGGGTCAGGGGGACGTAGACGCGCATGGCTGGCCGCTTTCGTAGTCGGAGCGCTCCGAGGAGGGCTGTCCCGCACCTCCGGAAGGACCTTCAGGATACGTGCGAGAGGTCCCCTTTCGAGTCCGGGCAACCCCCTCGCACGACGTCAACCACAAGGCCGGGGTCTCACCCGGTACACCCCAGCCCTGCCATGGATCTCGCAGGCCCTCGTCACCCTGATAGGTGAAGATTCCGGTCCCCACGGCGCGCAGCCGACGTCCTTGCAGTCGCCCGCTCCGGCCCCGTACAAGATCCCCAACAGCAAAGTTACCGCCCGGTATCGACTCGGGCCCAGTGAGCGGGGACAGCGCCATGAACAAGGTGATGACCAGGACGAAGCGCAACCCCGGCACCCGCCCACCCGGCCGCCACGACACCCGCCGCCCCGCCGGAACCACCCCACGCACGATCCCGGGCAGGGAGACACCGGGCAGCTCGCCGCGGGGCGAGAACGGTGAGAACAGGGACAGCGCCACCGGCACGGGGCCCGGCGGGAGCACCGCGAGCACCTACCGGACCATGCCCGGCGGCAACCCGCCCCGGACGGCGGGCCCTCGCCACAGGGCGCCTGCTCGAAGCCCGCTCAGGACACCGCCGCAGCCTCGTCCCACCGACCTCTTCGCCGACCTCCTGCTCGCGGTGCTGAGCGGGCAGCGTCCCGTTCACAGCATGCTCCGGCACACGGCAGGCCGCGCGTACGACGAACTGGCCTGGCTCGCCGAACGCGGCCCCCTCCGCACCCGCGGCACCCGCCCGGTCGTCCGTGACGTCGGCTACGAGGTCCCCCGCCCGGGCGCCATCGAGGCCTTCGCCCGTATCGGCGCGGGCGACCAGCTCCGCGCGATGGCCTTCCGCCTGGAGAAGGGCCACGACCTCCGCTGGCGCTGCACAGCAGTGGAACTGGGCGGCACCCGCATGCCACGCACGGACGACAACTGAGCCGTACGACACGGACAGCCGCCGCGGCCAACAGACCCAGCGCGCCTGAGCGGACTTGCCGAAGTCCGGTGTGGCCCCGCGCCCCTAAGGAGGCCGCAGGCCTTCTAGGGGCGTGGGGCGGTGACATATGCGGCTCCGCCGCGCGGGCGCGACCAGCGCCCCCTTAGGGGCGCGGGGAACTGCGCGACCAGCCACAACGCAACCCGCAGCTTCAAACCGAGCCCCCCGACACCCAACAGCCCGAAGGGCCAGGCACCCCAAGGTGCCCGGCCCTTCAAAGCCAACCCCCGCTAAACCGGCGAAACCCAGCGGAGCGAACCGTCACTTCTTGCGGCGCCGGCCGCCCTTCTGCTGCTTGCGGCGCTCCGCGCGCGTGAGGCCGTCCGACTCGGAGCGCGCCGGCTCCTCGTCGCTGGTGAAGTCGCCCTCGACGACACCGCCCTCGCCGTCCACGGTCGGCGCGGAGAAGTGCAGCCGGTCCGGCCGCTGCGGGGCATCGAGGCCCTTGGCGCGGATCTCCGGACGCGCACCCGCGGGCACGGCGTCCTCCTTCTTGTCGAGCGACGGCCGCGCGTCCTCGACCGGAACCTCCTCGACCTGCTGCTCGACCTGGACCTCCAGGTTGAACAGGTAGCCGACGGACTCCTCCTTGATGCCGTCCATCATGGCGGTGAACATGTCGAAGCCCTCGCGCTGGTACTCGACCAGCGGGTCCTTCTGGGCCATCGCTCGCAGGCCGATGCCCTCCTGGAGGTAGTCCATCTCGTAGAGGTGCTCACGCCACTTGCGGTCCAGGACCGACAGCACGACCCGGCGCTCCAGCTCCCGCATGATCTCGGAGCCGAGCTGCGCCTCACGCGCCTCGTACTGCTCGTGGATGTCTTCCTTGATGGACTCGGAGATGAACTCGGCGGTGAGACCCGCGCGGTCGCCTGCCGTCTCCTCGAGCTCCTCGATGGTGACCTTCACCGGGTAGAGCTGCTTGAAGGCGCCCCACAGCCGGTCCAGGTCCCACTCCTCGGAGAAGCCCTCGGCTGTCTCGGCGTCGATGTACGCGTCGATCGTGTCGTCCATGAAGTGCTGGATCTGCTCCTGCAGATCCTCGCCCTCCAGGACGCGGCGCCGCTCTCCGTAGATGACCTCGCGCTGCCGGTTGAGAACCTCGTCGTACTTGAGGACGTTCTTCCGGGTCTCGAAGTTCTGCTGCTCGACCTGCGACTGGGCGGAGGCGATCGCGCGCGTGACCATCTTGTTCTCGATCGGCACGTCGTCCGGAACGTTCGCCATCGACATCACGCGCTCGACCATCTGGGCCTTGAACAGCCGCATCAGGTCATCGCCCAGGGAGAGGTAGAAGCGGGACTCACCGGGGTCGCCCTGACGGCCGGAACGGCCGCGCAGCTGGTTGTCGATACGGCGCGACTCGTGCCGCTCGGTGCCAAGGACGTAGAGGCCGCCGAGGTCCGTGACCTCCTCGAACTCGGCCCGCACCGCCTTTTCGGCCCTCTCCAGGGCGGCGGGCAGCGCCGCGGCCCACTCCTCGATGTGCTCCTCGGGGTCGAGGCCGCGCTGGCGCAGCTCCGCCTCGGCGAGGTCTTCGGGGTTGCCGCCGAGCTTGATGTCCGTACCTCGTCCGGCCATGTTCGTGGCGACGGTGACGGCGCCCCTGCGGCCGGCCTGGGCGACGATCGTCGCCTCACGGTCGTGCTGCTTCGCGTTCAGCACTTCGTGCTGGATGCCGCGCTTGCTGAGCTGCTGCGAGAGGTACTCGGACTTCTCGACCGAGGTGGTGCCGACGAGGATCGGCTGGCCCTTCTCGTGCTTCTCGGCGATGTCGTCGACGACCGCGTCGAACTTGGCGACCTCGGTGCGGTAGATCAGGTCCGACTGGTCGTTGCGGATCATCGGCTTGTTGGTCGGGATCGGCACGACACCGAGCTTGTAGATCTGGTGGAACTCGGCGGCCTCGGTCATCGCCGTACCGGTCATGCCGCAGAGCTTGTCGTAGAGGCGGAAGAAGTTCTGCAGGGTGATCGTGGCGAGCGTCTGGTTCTCGTCCTTGATGTCCACCCCTTCCTTCGCCTCGATCGCCTGGTGCATGCCCTCGTTGTAGCGGCGGCCGGCGAGGATACGGCCGGTGTGCTCGTCGACGATCATGACTTCGCCGTCGATGACGACGTAGTCCTTGTCCTTCTTGAAGAGCTCCTTGGCCTTGATGGCGTTGTTCAGGTAGCCCACCAGCGGGGTGTTCACCGACTCGTAGAGGTTGTCGATGCCCAGCCAGTCCTCGACCTTGGTGACGCCGGACTCGTGGATGGCGACGGTGCGCTTCTTCTCGTCGACCTCGTAGTCCCCGGTCTCCTCGATGCCCTTGAGGGTGTTGCCCGCCTCGCCCCTCTTCAGGCGCGTGACCAGCTTGGCGAAGTCGCCGTACCACTTGGTGGCCTGGTCGGCCGGGCCGGAGATGATCAGCGGCGTACGCGCCTCGTCGACGAGGATGGAGTCGACCTCGTCGACGATCGCGAAGTTGTGGCCCCGCTGCACCAGTTCGTCCTTCGACCACGCCATGTTGTCGCGCAGGTAGTCAAAACCGAACTCGTTGTTCGTGCCGTACGTGATGTCGCAGTTGTACTGTTCGCGGCGCTGGGCCGGCGTCATGTTGGCCAGGATGCAGCCGACGTCCAGGCCGAGGAACTTGTGGACGCGGCCCATCATCTCGGAGTCGCGCTCGGCCAGGTAGTCGTTGACCGTGATGAGGTGGACGCCCCGGCCGGACAGCGCGTTCAGATACGCGGGCAGGGTGCCGACCAGGGTCTTGCCCTCACCGGTCTTCATCTCGGCGACGTAGCCCATGTGCAGGGCGGCGCCGCCCATGATCTGGACGTCGTAGTGCCGCTGGCCCAGCACGCGCTTGGCGGCCTCGCGGACGGTCGCGAACGCCTCGGGGAGCAGGTCGTCGAGAGCCTTCGTCACGACCGCGTCGTGCTTCGACTCGTCGGGCTCGTCGGCGAGGGCCTCGGCGATCCGCTCCTTGTATTCGTCCGTGAGGGCCCGCAGCTCGGCGTCGGAGAGGTCGACGAAGTCCTCTTCGATGGAGTTGACCTGGTCCGCGATGCGGTGCAGTTTGCGCAGGATCTTGCCTTCGCCTGCACGCATGATCTTCGAGAGGACGGACACGGGGGTTTGTCTCCTTGCCGGTCGGGCCGGACGGTCGGGTTCAACAACAGTTTCAAATCACAGCTTGAGCAACGGCCATCGTAAGCGAGGACCCCACCGCGCCGGGAGGTCTGCCCGTGACAGCCACTAGGACAACGGACGGGAGTTGCCGAAGGTGCCGCGCCCGCAGAGCGAAAAGTAACCGAGCCCTCACTCAGGGCAAAAGTGATGGCTTCCTCGGGGCAGGCCGAGCAGAATCGGGCAATGGACCCCGTAACGCTGACCTCCGAGCGGCTCCTTCTGCGCCCGGTGGGCCCGCACGACACCGACGCCGTGTACGACGCCTGCCAGGACCCCGACATCCAGCGCTGGACCACGATCCCCTCCCCCTATCTGCGGGAGCACGCGGCAGGCTTCACGGAGCAGATGGTGCCCGACGGCTGGGCGGACTCCTCGACGTTCACGTTCGGCGTCTTCCTGCCGGCCTCCGGCGATCTCGCCGGCATGATCGGAATCACGATGCGCTCCCTCGGCGTCGGCGAGATCGGCTTCTGGGCGACGAAGGAACACCGGGGCAACGGTTACACCACCGAAGCCGCGGTCACCACGTCCCGCTGGGTCTTCACAGACACGACGATCGACCGCGTCGAGTGGCGGGCCGAGGTCGGCAACACGGGTTCGCGCGCGGTGGCCGAACGCGCCGGCTTCAGCATCGAGGGCGTCCTTCGCTCCGGCATCAACAACAAGGGCGTACGCCGCGATTGCTGGGTCGGCTCCCTGCTCCCGTCCGACCTGGGGCTGCCGTCGACAGCGCCGTACCTGCCGGCTCCACAACGGGACTGAAGCCCGGCACCTGGCACTTCTGGGGCGATATCCACAGGTCAGGCCCGACTGTCAGTGGCACCGCCTATCGTGCGGACCATGACGAGTCTCCCTCGCCCCACCGCCGGACTCTCCGCAGACGAGGCCCGCCGTATCGCCCTGCGCGCCCAGGGATTCCTCGGCGCCCCCGACCGCAAGGCCGGCGTGCGCGGCGTGCTGCGGCATCTGGGAGCGGTCCAGCTCGACACGATCTCGGTCCTCGCCCGCTCCCACGAACTCATCCCGTACGCCCGCCTCGGCGCCGTCGACCGCAAGACGGTGGACAAGGCGTACTGGACCACTGCATCTCCTGGCACGTCTCCGGCACGACCTCATGCCTTCGAGTACTGGTCGCACGCCGCCTGCATCCTCCCCATCGAGGAGTGGCCCCACTTCGCCTTCCGCCGCCGCGCCTACCGCGCCCGCCCGCACTGGAACCACGAGCTCCCGGACGGCACGTACGACCAGGTCATCAAGCAGCTGAGAGCGGAAGGCCCCCTTACGGCCACCGAGTTGGGCGGCGCGAAGAAGACCAGCGAGTGGTGGGACTGGTCGGGCACGAAGGTCGCCGTCGAGCGCGCACTGATGTACGGCGAGGTGGTGTGCGTCGAGCGCCGCGGCTGGAAGCGGGTGTACGACCTCGCCGAGCGCGCCGTCCCGGAGTCGCTGCTCCATGACGAGTTGGACGACGCGGAGTGCCTGCGCCGTCTGGTCCGGCTCGCGGGCCAGGCGCTGGGCGTCGGCACGCGCGCGGACATCGCCGACTACCACCGCCTCAGGGGCGACCAGGTCGACGCGGTGATAGCGGACTCCGGACTGGTCCCGGTGACCGTCGAGAGCTGGGGCAAGCCCGCCTGGGCCGATCCGGCGGCCCTGGAGACCACGCCGCGCGGCCGCCACCGTACGACGCTGCTGTCCCCGTTCGACTCGCTGATCTGGGAGCGGGCCCGCACAGAGCGGATCTTCGGCTTCACCCACCGCCTGGAGGCCTACGTCCCCAAGCCAAAGCGGGTGTACGGCTACTTCGCGATGCCGGTCCTCGCCGGCGGCCATCTCGTCGGGCGCCTGGACCCCGCCCGCGAGGGCCGGACACTGGTGGCCAAGCAGACGACCCTCAACGGCCCCAAGGCGGTTCCCGCGGTGGCCCAGGCCCTGATCGAGGCCGCGAGCTGGGTGGACTGCACGGACGTACGTGTGGAACGGGTGGATGCCCCTGAGCTGCGCGAACCGCTGACGCGAGAGCTGGCCCGCGCACTGTCCTGACGGCAACTGCTGTACCGCGCCGCTTCGGAGCGGCGCGGCCGACGCGGCGGGCTCAACGGATCTCGAGGATCTTCTCCCGCATCGCGTACACCACGGCCTCCATCCTGGAGTGCAGCTGCAGCTTCTCCAGGATGTTGCGTACATGGTTCTTCACGGTGTTCTCGGAGATGAACAACTCCTTGGCGATGTCCCGGTTGTTCATCCCCGTGGCCACCAGCTTGAGGACCTCCAGCTCACGGTCGGTGAGCCGGGGTGCCGGCACCAGACGCCGCTCGTCGGTGCGCTGGATCATCGACTTGAACTCGGTGAGCAGCTTGGACGCCATCGAGGGGCTGATCTGCGACTGCCCGTCGGCGACGGCACGAATGGCCGTGGCCACCTCGTCCGTGGAGATCTCCTTGAGGAGATAGCCGGTCGCGCCCGCCTTGATCGCGTCGTAGAGGTCGGCCTCCTCATCGCTGATCGTCAGCATGATGATCTTCGCGCTGGGGGCCACCTCCTTGATGGACGTGCACGCCTCGATACCGCCGCGCTTGGGCATGCGTACGTCCATCAGCACGATGTCGGGCAGCAGGTCGGCGGCCTTGTCGACCGCCTCGGCTCCGTCACCCGCCTCCCCGATGACCTGGATGTCCTCCTCGGCGGCGAGCACGATCTCCAGGCCGCGACGGAAAAGGGCATGGTCGTCCACGACAAGGACCCGGATCGGCTCCTTGCGTGGGGGGCCCGCATTCGGGCCGGGGCCCGCGTCCGGGCCCATGCCGACGACGCCGTCGCCGGCATCTTCGTTCCGCACCGGTCCGAAGCTGTCCGCCATCGTTCCTCCCCCTGAAGGCCGTGGCCTTTTGTTCCTGTGCCATCGCCAACCCAAGGCAACGGCCCACCGGTTGGGGCCCGGTGCGGCCATGATTTCATGCCCGGACGACAGTGCGGTGACGTAGCGGGGCGTGAGGGGTCGTACACCGGTGCCCCTGGGGGGCGCACGCGCACCCCAGGGGCACCGGCTGGGGCTCCCCCGGCCGAAGGCTGGGGGAGCTCATCGGGCAAGGTCAGCCGCCGAGCGATCCGCCCGTCGAGGGCTTGTGCGCCTGGGCGACCATCGGGTCCGTACTGAGGTGGATGACGCCGTAGTCGTATGCGTGCCGCCGGTAGACGACACTCGGTTCCTTGGTCTCGGAGTCGACGAAAAGATAGAAGTCGTGCCCGACCAGCTCCATCTCGTAGAGAGCCTGGTCGAGGGTCATCGGAGAGGCGACGTGAGTCTTCTCGCGCACAACGAGGGGGCCTTCGCCCTTCACCTCGAGGGAGCCGATCTTCTTGGTCGGCACTGCGTCGGGCTCTTCCTCGTGGACGGCGTTGCCGTTCCCGTTCAGTGTCGCCACACCCGGAACGTGGTCGGGGACCTCAGCTGCCGTGAGCCGACGGGCACCACGGCGCGTGTAGCGCTTGTCGTGCTGCTTGCGCAGCCGGGCTTCCAGCTTGTCCGCCGCCAGGTCGAGCGCCGCATATGCATCGCTGGCCGCTGCCTCCGCCCGGATCACCGGGCCGCGGGAGTGCAGCGTGATCTCCACTCGGTCGGACCGGTCGGCCTGTCGCGGGTTGGGCTCCTTGGACACCTCGACGTCGAGGCTGATCACCTTGGCATCGAGCTTCTGGATCTTCTCCAGCTTCAGCTTCTCGGCCACGTGCTTGCGGAACCGCTCTGGCACCTCGGTCTTGCGGCCCTTGACGACGATGTCCACGCAGAACTCCGTTCCCGGATCGCTCCGCATCGGTGCGGAGCAACTCCCTTTTTTGCACCAGGCTCCGGCAAGCCCCAGAGCCTCGGACTTGATGACTCCACCTCCTCCTCCCCCAGGGGCAAGATCTCCACCCCACCTCCGCGGGTGATTGCAGAAACCCGCAGCATGGCAATCCGATATACGAGGGACAGCACCCGCCATTCCCTCACAACCGAACATATCTCGCCCGGACGGATGTCGTCACCCTCTACGGCGGTGTACCTCCATTCCAGCGAATTGAACCTCTCACTACCTGCAACGACACAACTTCCCAGTCAGTTCCGGATTATTTCGAAAGATGCCGGAGACGCCGCGACCACAGCCGCACTGATCATGCTTCCGGTGCTGTTCGGATCGCCCATTCCGGCGATCGCTTGTGGCCGGTCCCCCACTTCCGCAAAAGCCGCGCGCAGCGCCCGCGCCGCCTCCGCCAAGGACGCCCCCGTCGTCATCAGGTCGTCGACGAGTACGGCCCGGCCGCCTTCGGCCAGCAGCCGGGCGCCCCCGGCTGCCACCTCCAGGGCGCCGGCCAGATTGTCCAGCCGCTGCCGGGAGTTGAGCCCCGACTGGTCGGCCACGGCACGCCGCTGCCGCAGCACGGCGAGCACCCGGGCCGACGTCCCCGCGCGCCGCAGCTCACCCGCCGCCGCGAGCGCGATCCGCCGCGCCGGGTCGTGCCCCCGCGCCCGCACCGCCCGCCGCGCGGAGGGCACGGGAACGAGCAGCACAGGCGCCCCGGACCCACCACCGGACGCGAGCCCCGCCCGCACCGCACCCGCGAGCGCCACTCCCAGCGGCCCTGCGAGCATCAGCGCACCCCGTTCCTTGTGGGCGAGGAGCGCCGCCCGCACCTCGTCCTCGTACGGAGCCGCCGCGTGCGCCACAGGCAAACCCGGCGGCTCGGGCACCGGTCGCACCCGGCGCGGCGCGGCCCCCATCAAGGAGGCACGGCACTCCGGGCAGAGCACCGTACGAGGCCTCCCGCAGCCTCCGCACTCGGCCGGCAGCACCAGGTCGGTGAGGTCCTGCCACCACCCGCGCATGCCCACCACTGTGCCAACGCCTGAGCCGTCCGGCCATCCCTGTGGATATCTCCCTGTGGACAACTCCGGGGCTACCCCGGATAGACCGGCGCCGTCCCCGTCTTGACCACCTTCTGCCACTGCGCACCGGACGAAAGCTGCACAATCCCGTCCTCCGAGTGCGCCACCAGCGGCAGCCCCTCGTCCTCGGAGGCGGCGATCTCCTCCACACCCGTGAGCGCGGCAGGCGGCGCCCCGACCGGAGTGGAGCCGTCGACCTGGACGTACCGGATCTGCTGCACGCCGCCCTCCTCCTGGCCGACCACGACCAGGCGGCTGTCTCCGGCCCAGGACATGGCCGTGACTTCCTCCAGCTGCGGTGCGACCGAACGCGGTTCGTGGATCGTGACGACAGGCCGCCCGTCCGAGCCGTTCTGCCGCTCGATCCGACCCATGAGCAGCGAGGTCTTGCCTTCCTTCTCCACTATCAACGCGATCCGCACGCCGTCGGCGGCCACCCGCACCGCCTCGATCCGCCCCTCGACCCCGGGAGCCTTGACCTCCAGCGGCTCGCCCCCGCCCTCCTCCAGCAGGAGCAGCCGGGAGTTCTTCGGATCGCGGTCGGCCACCCACAGGTCGCCGCCCGCATCCCAACTGGGCGTTGTCAGCCCGTCGTTCTCCGCCTTGGACTTGCTCTGCAGCACGGGATCCCCGAGCGAAGCACCGGACGCGAGCGACCCCACGTACAGCGAGCGCCCGTCCAGCGACACCCCAGCCGCGCTCTCCTCGTTCCGCGAGACCGCCGCCGTCCGCAGCGCCGTGTCGCCCGCGCCGAGCGCTCCGGGCACCGGCTCGGCCTGCTGTTTGATGCCGGCGGGTATCCGTACGAGCCGCTTCTCGCCGTCGATGAAGTACTCGTACTGGACACGCTGTCCTGTGCCGTGCGAGGCGATGATCTCGGCCTCGCCCTCCTTGATCGCGCACAGCTGTGAGCCGTCCGGGCGCTGCAGTTCGACCTCGTTGATGCCCGTGGGTGTCAGGTCCTTCAGGGTGAAGATGAGCTGGGCCGCCATCTCGGCGCACTGGGTCTGCCCGACGCCCTCGGCCTTCTTGTTCAGCGGCACCGTCAGCCTGTTCTGGTCGTCGGGCGTGAGCGTCTTGACGCCCTTCTTCAGTGCCGTACCGGTGGGGAAGCGTGACCTGACGACCGGCTTGAGCCAGCTGGTGGGTCCGTTCAGAAGTGCCTTGACCATCTGTGTCACGGGGTCGACCTGCTGGCGCACATAGACGGGATCGGCCACGGTCCCGAGCCGGTCGGCGGTCGGCGAGTTCGACGCGAAGTAGTACTTGTTGACGGAGACGTAGCGGCGCTGGAAGTCGGAGTTGCCGAGCACCACGCCCTGCGGCAGGCGGTCGATGCGCCACTGCTTGCTGCCGTCCGCCCCCTTCTGCTCCGTGAGGTGCACCCTCTTCTTGTACGGGCCCTCGGCCGGCTCGTACGCGAACTGCTCGTCCACCTCGGCGACCTTGTCACCGGTCAGCGCGTACGCGTAGTCGCCGGTAACCTCCCTGCTGCCGCTGTGCTCGGCCAGTGCGGTCGGCCCGTCCGCGAGCACCGTGGTCGAGCGCTCGGGCTGCCAGTTCTTCGAAGCCTCTTCAGTGAGGTACTTGCGCGCCGTGTCGAACTCCGGCTCGTCGCTGGTCAGCGCCTCCAGGAAGCCCTGCACGATCTCCTCGGGCGGGGCGTTCTCCCGCGGCGGCATCGCGAAGACCCGGACCTGCGCATCCGGCCGCTGCGAAGCCTCGACGTCGCGCAGATCCCCGCTGTCCGGCATCGAGGCGCACCCGGCCAGCAGCACGGCTCCACAGCCGACGTACGCCATCACCCGCATTGGGCGCCGTCGGCCGCCGAGATCGCGGTCAGCGCCCACGAGATCCCTCCCCTTGCTTCAACTGATCAGGCCCCTCGCCGGTTCCCGCGCCACCCCCGGACGACGCCTCCCCGGGCTCTTCGCGCTCCCCGGACTCCACGGGCGCCGTAGCCACCGCACGCGCCTCCGCTGCGGGCCGCGGCACCACCCGCGCACCGTTGCCGGGCAGCGCCGCCGGATCCACCCCGCCGGCCAGCCGCGGGGCCACCGGCGCCCGCGGCGGCATCGGCGGTACACCGTGCTCGCCGTGCGGCTGCGCCGGCACCGTGGCGAGTTTCTGCGTGCCGCCGAGGGGCAGCCCCGCGTCGTTCAGCCCGCGGTTGCGCCGCGAGTCCCTGGGCTCCAGGGGTATCGGCGAGCCCCGAAGCGGCTCGTCCGCGGTCCGCGGCAGCGTCAGCCGGAACTGCGAGCCGCCGCCCGGCTCGCCCCAAGCCTGCAGCCAGCCGCCGTGCAGCCGCGCGTCCTCCAGGGCGATGGACAGCCCAAGGCCCGTACCACCGGTGGTACGCGCGCGTGCCGGGTCGGCCCGCCAGAAGCGGCTGAACACGCGGGTCGCCTCGCCGGGCTTGAGCCCCACTCCGTAGTCGCGCACCGCGACCGCGACCGCGCCGCCCGCTGCGGCGAGCCTGACCACCACATCTTTGCCCTCGCCGTGCTCCACGGCGTTGACGACGAGGTTCCGCAGCACCCGCTCCACGCGCCGCGCGTCGGCTTCGGCGACCACCGGCTGATGATCGCCGACGACCTTGATCTGCGTGCCTTTGCGCTCGGCGAGCGGCTCGGCCCCGCTCACCACCCGGCGTACGACCTCGCGCAGGTCTATCGGCTCGGCCTCCAGGGCCGCCGCGCCCGCGTCGAACCGGCTGATCTCCAGCAGATCGGCGAGCAGGGTCTCGAACCGGTCCAGCTGGTCTGCGAGCAGCTCGGCCGACCGCGCGGTCACCGGATCGAAGTCCACGCGCGCGTCATGGATGACATCGGCGGCCATCCGTACGGTCGTCAGCGGCGTACGCAGCTCGTGCGACACATCGGACACGAACCGCCGCTGCATCCGCGACAGGTCCTCCAGCTGCTGGATCTTCAACTGAAGGTTCTGCGCCATCTTGTTGAAGGCCTCACCGAGCCGCGCGATGTCGTCCTCGCCTGTGACCTTCATACGTTCCTGAAGGCGCCCGGCGGACAGCCGCTCGGCGATCCCCGCGGCCATCCGTACGGGCGTGACGACCTGCCGCACCACGAGCCAGGCGATCGCGCCCAGCAGCACCACGACGAACAGTCCGGCCGTCGCGAGCGTCCCCTTGACGAGGCTGAGCGACTTCTCCTCCTGCGTGAGCGGGAAGAGGTAGTACAGCTGGTACGGGTTGTCGTTCGGGTCGTTCACCTGCTTGCCGATGACCAGCCCCGGCTGGGAGTCCTGGCCGTTCTTGTAGACGATGCGGGTGTAGCTCTGGGCCGGGAGCATGCTCTCGTCGAGGTGGCGGCGCAGATCCTCCGGCACACTCGTCGCCGGATCGACGCCGCCCGACGAACGGGGCCCACGCCCACCGCTGTCCGCGCCGGCGACCGTGCTGGAGGAGCTGAGCGTGACCACGTCGAAGGCGCCCTGTCCGCCACTGGAGAGGGACTCCACGAGGTCGCTCAGCCACGCGCTGATGTTCTGGACGGGCCGCTCGTCCGTGCTCGAACCGTCGTCGCCCCCAGCGCTCGCAGCCGCGTCCGCCCGCTGCTCGGCCACGCCGAACCCACCGGTGGCCTGGCTCTCCGAAGCCCTCACCTTGGCGTCCAGCAGGCCGTTGCGCACCTGCCCGATGACGACGAAGCCGAGCAACAGAACGACGCCCAGCGACATCAGCAGCGTCGTGACGACGACCTTGAGCTGGATGTTGCGCCGCCACAGCCGCATGACGGGCAGCAGCGGACGGCGCACCCAGCGCATGAACAGCCGCAGGACGGGGCTGCCCTGGACCCCGCCCTGCAGCAGCCAGCCCTCGCTGAACCGAGCCCAGAAGGAGCTCGCCGTCTTCCGGCCGACAGGCCGCGAACGGCTGCCCGGCTGACCGGGCGCCGAAGCGGCACTGTCCCGGGACACGTCAGCTGGGTCCGGCCTTGTAACCGACGCCACGGACAGTCACCACGATTTCCGGCCGCTCCGGGTCCTTCTCGACCTTGGAACGCAGCCGCTGTACATGAACATTGACAAGGCGGGTGTCCGCCGCGTGCCGGTAACCCCACACCTGCTCGAGGAGCACCTCACGCGTGAACACCTGCCAGGGCTTCCGGGCCAGCGCGACCAGCAGGTCGAACTCCAGCGGCGTCAACGCGATCGACTGCCCCTCCCGCTTCACGGAGTGACCGGCCACATCGATGACCAGATCGCCGATGGCGAGCTGCTCGGGCGCCGGCTCCTCCGACCTCCGCAGCCGCGCCCGGATCCGCGCCACCAGCTCCTTCGGCTTGAACGGCTTCACGATGTAGTCATCAGCACCCGATTCGAGCCCGACCACCACATCGACGGTGTCGCTCTTCGCCGTGAGCATCACGATCGGCACCCCGGACTCCGCCCTGATCAGGCGGCACACCTCGATACCGTCCCGCCCCGGCAGCATCAGATCGAGCAGCACCAGATCGGGCTTGGTCTCACGGAAAGCGGCCAGCGCCTTGTCGCCGTCGGCTACGAAAGACGGTTCAAAACCTTCACCACGCAGCACAATGCCGAGCATCTCGGCCAGTGCGGTGTCGTCATCGACGACAAGGACTCGTCCCTTCATGAATGCCATCATCCCATTAACTAAATCGTTACCTGGCGTGACCTGGCACACAGCTCGGCAAGCGCCTCTGCCGTGATGGGCGAAACGGCGCCCTCCTCGGTGACGATCGCCGTCACCAGTTCGGGGGGCGTCACGTCGAACGCCGGGTTGTACGCCTGGGTCCCCAGGGGTGCCATCGGAATTCCGCCTCCCGCTTCCGCTCCTGCCACCGGCACCTGGGGTGCGATGATCTCGGTCACTTCATGTCCGGCGCGCTGCTCGACCTCGATGGACGCCCCGTCCGGGGTGTCGGGGTCCACCGTCGTCACCGGCGCCACCACGACGAACGGTACGTGGTGGTACCGGGCCAGCACCGCGAGCGGGTAGCTCCCCACCTTGTTCGCCACCGAACCGTCGGCCGCGATCCGGTCCGCCCCGATCAGCACCGCGTCCACCTCCCCCGCCGAGAACAGCGACCCCGCGGCGCTGTCCGTGAGCAGCGTGTACGCCATCCCGTTGCGCGCCGCCTCGTACGCCGTCAGACGAGCACCCTGCAGCAACGGCCGCGTCTCGTCCACCCACAACCTGCGCAGCCGCCCGGCCCGGTGCGCGGCGAGCGCGACGGCGAACGCCGTGCCCTCCCCGCCGGACACCAGAGCCCCGGTGTTGCAGTGCGTAAGAATCCGGTGGTTGCCCCCGGGCAGCAGCTCGTCCAGCAGCGCCAGACCGTGCTCGGCCATGCGCGTACTGGCCTCGGCGTCCTCCTGGTGAAGGGCTCGAGCGGCGGCGAGCGCAGCCTCGGCTGCCTGCTTCTGGTCGCCGCCACCGGCCAGGGCAGCACGGTGAGCCGACTGGGCTCTGCGCACGCCGTACACGAGGTTCACCGCGGTGGGCCGAGCGCTGGCGAGCGCGTCGGCGGCGTCGTCCACGTCGAACCCCCGCTCGGCGGCGAGCGCGACCCCGTACGCCCCGGCGATCCCCAGCAGCGGCGCCCCGCGCACGGCGAGTGTGCGGATCGCCTCCACCAGCGCTGGAGGGTCGGTGCACACCAGCTCGACCTCCTCGGCCGGCAGCCGCGTCTGGTCGAGAAGGACCAGTACGGAGCCTTCCGGCGGTTCGTCCCACCGGATCGCCGGAATCTCGGTGGGCGCGTGGTCTTCGCGGGAATGCGCGTACTGATCAGCCATCCGCCCAGTCTGCCCCGTACAGGGCGGACAATTGAAGGTGTGCAGCCCATACGGGGGCCGGTCACTTCCCGGCCGCACCGTGGCACGATGGCTGCCAACCTGCCGCCGCAACCGCGGACGGGCACCGTGAAGGAGCGACGATGAAAGACACTCCGGGCTGGGCATCGCCCGGATCTGCCCCCACCGACGGGCAGGACGGACAGGAGCCGAACGCCTCCGGCCCTGCCGAGCCCGCGGACCGGCCCGCTGCCCCAGAGCCCACGGATCAGCCGGGACAGCCCGGACCCGACCCGTCCAGCCCAGGCGCGAAGTGGTCCAAGGAGCAGCCCCCGCCCAGCCAGTGGTCCGCCCCCAGCGGCTCCCAGGGCAGCCCGGCCCAGGCCCCACCGCCGCCTCCACCCGGCCCAGGCTGGGGCGGACAGCCCCCTGGCGGTCCGGGAGGCGGCCCTGGATACGGCGGCCCCGGTGGCCCTGGCGGATACGGCGGCGGCTACGGCCCCGGTCCCGGTGGCCCCCCCGGCTGGGGAGGCGGCTGGGGCGGCCCTCCGCCCGCCGCCAAGCCCGGCGTGATCCCGCTCCGCCCCCTCGCCGTCGGCGAGATCCTCGACGGCGCCGTGTCGACCATGCGTACGCACTGGCGGACGGTCCTCGGTATCTCGCTGACTGTCGCGGTGTTCACGGAGATCGTCGTGGTGCTGCTCCAGGGCTTCGTCCTGGAGGACGCCGCGAGCTCAGACGCCCTCAACGACCCGAGCGCCTCCGTCGGCGAACTCACCCGCGCCCTGGGCGACACCCTGCTGAGCTCCGGCGTCATCCTGCTGATCGCGCTGCTCGGCACCATCGTCGCGACCGCCCTGCTCACGACCGTGACCAGCCGCGCTGTGCTCGGCAAGTCGGTGACCACCGCCGAGGCCTGGCGCGACGCCCGGCCCCAGCTGGCGAAACTCTTCGGCCTGACCTTCCTGCTCCCGCTCATCGGCATCGCTGTCGTCGCGGTGGGCGCCCTGCCCGGCTTCCTGGTCGCCCTCGCCGGCGGTGGTGACGGCGGTGTCGCACTTGCTGTCCTCGGTGGCATGGCCGCGAGTGTCGTCGCGATCTGGCTGATGGTCCGCTTCTCGCTGGCCTCGCCCGCCCTGATGCTGGAGAAGCAGAGCATCCTGAAGTCCGTGAGCCGCTCCGCGAAGCTGGTCCGCGGTTCTTGGTGGCGGGTCTTCGGCATCCAGTTGCTCGCCACGATCATCGCGAACGTCGTCGCCTCGATCATCGTGATCCCGTTCACCTTCCTCGCCGCCGCCCTGAGCGGTGACGGTGTCAGTGGCTTCCTCAACAGCGGCACCGGAGACCTCGGCTGGACGTTCCTCATCGTCAGCGGGGTCGGCTCGGTGATCGGGTCGATGCTCACCTTCCCGATCACCGCGGGTGTCTCCGTGCTCCTCTACATCGACCAGCGCATCCGCCGCGAGGCCCTCGACCTCGACCTGGCCCGCGCCGCCGGCGTCCAGGGCTACGGCTCCGACGCCCCCGGCACCACCTCGGGGAGCTGATGCGGTGAGCCCGTCGGGGGGTGTTCTCACAGCTGTGCTCGCGCTGCCGGGCTCCGGCGCCGCGGCCGTACTCGTGCTGCCGCGCTCCGCCGACGAACCACCGGTGACGCTCCCGCGCGACCCCGCGCGGGAGGCGGCCCGGCGCGAGTTGTCCAAGCGGATGTACCACGAGAACGACCCCGACTGGTTCCAGCGCGCTCTGAACGCCTTCTGGGAGTGGCTCGACAAGCTGTTCAGCGCAGCCTCCGGCGCGACCCCGGGCGGCGCACTCGGCCTCGTCGTCATCGCGCTGGCGGCAGCGGCGCTCATAGGCGCCCTCTGGTGGCGGCTCGGCACCCCGATGCGCGGCCCCACGTCGGCCGCCCCGCTCTTCGACGACCGGCCACGCAGCGCCGCCGAGCACCGGGCAGCCGCCGAGAGCCACGCTGCCCAGGGCCACTGGAACCAGGCCGTCCAGGAGCGCATGCGCGCCATCGTCCGCTCCCTGGAGGAACGCGCCCTGCTCGAGCCCCGCCCCGGCCGCACCGCTGACGAGGCAGCCGCCGAGGCAGGCCGTACGCTCCCCTCCCACACGGACCGGCTGAGCGCCGCGGCCCGGGACTTCGACGACGTGACGTACGGCGGGCGAACGGCCACATCACAGGCGTACCAGCGCCTCACCGAACTCGACCGCGACATGGAACGCACCAGGCCGGTCCTCGCGAGCAGCACCCCGAGCAGCCAGAACACGGCCCACAGCACGCGCCAGGGGGCCGCCGAATGACCACCGAGGCCACCCTTCCGTCCACCACCTCGGCCTCCCCCACCGCTCGCCAGGTGTGGACCCGCGCGCGCGGTGTCCTCCTCGGACTCGTGATCCTCCTTGTAGCCGCGATAGCCATCGCCGCGGTCCGCTCCGACACCCAGCACGGCAGCCTCGACCCGCGCTCCGTCGACCCCAACGGCAGCCGCGCCGTCGCCGAGCTCCTCGCCGACCGCGGCGTTTCCACCCGCGTGGTCACCACCCTGGAGGACGCACGCAACTCCGTCGGCCCCGACACCACCCTCCTGGTCGCCGCCCCCGACCTGCTGACCGACCGCCAGCAGACCCGGCTCCACTCGGCTTTCACCAATTCCGGCGGCCGCACCGTCCTTGTCGCGCCCGGCATCCCGTCCGTCGGCAACCTCGCCCCCGGAGTCACCGCCGACCCCACGCCCAGCTACGACTCCACGCTCCCGCCCGACTGCGCCCTGCCCGCCGCCCAGCGAGCGGGCACCGCCGACACCGGCGGCATCCGCTACACGACGACCGCGCCCGATACCGACTCCTGCTACCTCAGCGACGGCCTGCCCACCCTGCTGCGCGTCCCGGCGCTCGACGGGGACGGCGACACCGTCGTACTCGGTGCCCCCGACATCCTCCACAACGACCGTCTCGACGAGCAGGGCAACGCCTCGCTCGCTCTCCAACTGCTCGGCTCCCGCCCCCACTTGGTCTGGTACCTCCCCTCGCTCTCCGACGACTCGGCCACCGACTCCGGCGATCGCAGCTTCTTCGACCTGATCCCCTCCGGCTGGCTCTGGGGCACCCTGCAGCTCTTCATCGCCGCAGTCCTGGCCGCCCTCTGGCGTGCCCGCCGACTCGGCCCGCTCGTCCCCGAACGGCTCCCCGTCGCGATCCGCGCCTCCGAGACCGTCGAAGGCCGCGCCCGCCTCTACCGCAAGTCCAACGCCCGCGACCGCGCCGCCGCAGCTCTGCGTTCCACCACCCGCACCCGCCTCGCCCCCCTCGTCGGCCTGTCCCCCGCCCAGGCGCACGCGCCCGAAGCCCTGCTCCCCGCCCTGTCCGCCCGCCTCCACGGCGACGGACAGTCGTCCCCGCAATCCCTCCTCTTCGGCCCGCCACCCCGCGACGACGCAGCCCTCATCCACCTCGCCGACCAACTCGACGCCCTCGAAAGAGAGGTACGCCGTCCATGATGGACCCGACCACTGACAACGCCGCGCACACCGGGGATCCGGGCGCCGCCCGGGCCTCCCTGGAGGCCCTGCGCGCCGAGATCGCCAAAGCCGTGGTCGGCCAGGACCCCGCCGTGACCGGCCTCGTCGTCGCCCTCCTCTGCCGCGGACACGTCCTGCTCGAAGGAGTCCCCGGGGTCGCCAAAACGCTGCTCGTCCGTGCCCTCGCATCCGCCCTCGAACTCGACACCAAGCGCGTCCAGTTCACCCCGGACCTGATGCCCAGCGACGTCACAGGCTCCCTCGTCTACGACACCCGCTCCGCCGAGTTCTCCTTCCAGCCCGGCCCGGTCTTCACCAACCTCCTGCTCGCCGACGAGATCAACCGCACCCCGCCCAAGACCCAGTCCTCGCTCCTCGAAGCGATGGAGGAGCGCCAGGTCACGGTCGACGGCACCGCGCGCCCCCTCCCCGAACCCTTCCTGGTCGCCGCGACCCAGAACCCGGTCGAGTACGAGGGCACGTACCCCCTCCCCGAAGCCCAGCTGGACCGTTTCCTCCTCAAGCTGACGATCCCGCTGCCCTCCCGCAAGGACGAGATCGACGTCCTCACCCGCCACGCCGAGGGCTTCAACCCACGCGATCTGCGCGCCGCCGGCGTACGCCCCGTAGCCGGCCCCGCCGCCCTGGAAGCCGCCCGCGCGGCAGTCGGCAAGACAGCGGTCTCCCCCGAAATCACCGGCTACGTAGTGGACATCTGTCGCGCCACCCGAGAATCCCCGTCCCTCACCCTCGGCGTCTCTCCGCGGGGCGCGACAGCGCTCATGGCCACCGCCCGCGCCTGGGCATGGCTGACCGGCCGCGACTACGTCATCCCCGACGATGTAAAAGCCCTCGCGCTCCCAACCCTCCGCCACCGGGTCCAACTCCGCCCCGAGGCCGAGATGGAAGGCGTAACCGCCGACTCCGTGATCAACGCGATCCTCGCCCACGTCCCCGTGCCCCGCTGATGGCACTCACCGGACGCGCCGCCCTCCTCGCGGCCCTCGGCACCCTCCCCGTCGGCATCTGGGAACCCGGCTGGACGGGCATCCTCGCCGTGAACATCCCCCTGGCCCTAGCGTGCGCCTGCGACTTCGCCCTGGCCGCGCCCGTACGCCGCCTCGGCCTGACCCGCTCCGGAGACACCTCGGTACGTCTGGGCGAAGCCGCCGATGTCACCCTCACGGTCACCAACCCGACCAGCCGCCCCCTACGCGCCCGCATCCGCGACGCCTGGCCCCCCAGCAGCTGGCAGCCCGGCACGGAAGTCACCGCATCCCGCCACCGACTGACGATCCCCTCGGGCGAACGCCGCCGCATCACAACTCACCTACGCCCCACCCGTCGCGGCGACCGCCAGGCAGACCGCGTCACCATCCGCTCATACGGCCCTCTCGGCCTCTTCGCCCGCCAGGGCAGCCACAACGTCCCCTGGACCGTACGCGTCCTGCCCCCGTTCACCAGCCGCAAGCACCTCCCGTCAAAGCTGGCCCGCCTGCGCGAACTCGACGGCCGCACCAGTGCCCTGACCCGCGGCGAGGGCACCGAATTCGACAGCCTCCGCGAATACGTTCCCGGGGACGACACCCGCTCCATCGACTGGCGCGCCACCGCCCGGCAGACCACGGTCGCTGTACGCACCTGGCGCCCCGAACGCGACCGCCACATCCTGCTGGTCCTCGACACAGGCCGTACCTCGGCGGGCCGCGTGGGCGACGCCCCACGCCTCGACGCCTCCATGGACGCGGCCCTGCTCCTGGCCGCCCTCGCGTCCCGAGCCGGCGACCGCGTGGATCTCCTCGCGTACGACCGCCGGGTACGCGCCCAAGTGCAGGGCCGAGCCGCAGGCGATGTCCTCCCATCCCTGGTGAACGCCATGGCCCGCCTCGAACCGGAACTCATCGAGACGGACGCACGCGGCCTCACCGCCACCGCCCTCCGCACAGCCCCACGCCGCTCCCTGATCGTGCTCCTCACCAGCCTCGACGCGGCCCCCATTGAGGAGGGCCTGCTTCCCGTACTCTCCCGCCTCACCCAGCGCCACACAGTCCTGGTTGCCTCAGTAGCCGACCCGCATATAGAGCACATGGCCACGGCACGGGGAAACACCGATGCCGTGTACGAGGCCGCCGCCGCAGCCCAGGCTCAGACAGAACGTCATCGCACCGCCGAGCAACTCATCCGCCATGGCGTCACGGTCGTGGACGCGACACCGAACGATCTTCCTCCGGCTTTGGCGGATGCTTATCTAGCCCTCAAGGCAACGGGCCGTCTTTAACGCAGAAAGCCCCCGCACCGAAGTGCGGGGGCTTTCTCAATGTTTGTTCGGCGGTGTCCTACTCTCCCACAGGGTCCCCCCTGCAGTACCATCGGCGCTGTGAGGCTTAGCTTCCGGGTTCGGAAT